>DATIZL010000151.1:0-19020 GCA_035517115.1 Hyphomicrobium sp. | reverse complement strand
CATCTTGCGTCACGCGCAGCGCCTGAAGGCCATTCGGGGCCAGGAGCGCGCCATCAAAGTGCTGGAGGAGGCAATGCGGGATGTCTCCGCACCCAGCATCTTCTCGGACCTTCACATTGGCCGCTAAGTGAGTGCGGTGCCTGCGTAGAGAGCCCCGGTCACGAGCCGGGGCTCTATCGTTTTGAGATCGAAGAGCGGCGCTCCCCAAGCCACCGACCTAAACCAGCGACTTCCTCATGACGCTCTCGCCTCGTGCCGCGGGGAACAGCGCGCCAAGCTCAGGCGGGACAAGATTGCCTCACGATCCACCAGCGGGGGCAATCATGACTATCGAACCAATTCTTGATCGCGGGCGCGCTGCGCTCGCAACCTTCAACGATCTACTGATCGCCGAGCTCGTCGCCGGCAACGCCATCGCAGGCACGCCCATGGCAGCTTGCGGCCGCGTAGCTTTGGGAATGGCGTGCGCGGTGGCCCGCGATCTCGTCAAGAGGACTGTCGAGCCTCTCGCCCTGCCGGCGCAGACCTAGCAGCCTGTGAATCTCGGCGGGCGTTGCTGACTTGGTCAGGCCGCGTCAGGCCGCGCGAGCGTGAGCTTCGACCCAGGCCTGCAGATCCGACAGCTTCACGTGACGACGCGCACCGATCTTGAAGCAGCGTGGGAAGGTGCGATCGCGGCGGATCTGCTGCTCGATCCACCAGCGGGATACGCCGAGTAGCGCGCACACCTGTTCGATGTCGACGACGCCAAGGGGCGAGAGCGACGAGGCCGACTGAGCGACCGCGCCGCTGAGAGCAAGGTTGTTTTGAAGCATTGCGGGCCTCCGAAGCACGTATTGGTCACGCGCGGGGGGAAGCGCGCGAGGACGGCGATGATGATGGAGGTGGCGGGCGAAGAGCCAACGCGAGGGGCTCGACTCAAATGAAAAACGCCCACTGGTTCGTGTGTGGGCGCATACGGATCACGTCAGTCTAGTTGAAAAACTACGTGCGTCGCGGGAGTTTGGCAACCCTCAATATCGAAAATTAGGCTGTGCTAAAGTGTCGCAGCCAGTTGCGTATAAAGTTGTTGAACCAATGCGTTACGCAGCCCGCGTAAGACAATGTGTGAGAGGTGTCAACCTCCCGCTGATTGGCACTAAATTGGCACTACGCGAGCATTTATCCAGCGGACAAAGAACTAAGCTATTGATTTTTATGGTACCGCCTCCCCGGATCGAACGGGGGACCTCTAGATCCACAATCTAGCGCTCTAACCATCTGAGCTAAGGCGGCACACGCACTGGCCCGCACGGGGGCGTAGCCTGCCCGGCGCGTCTTAAAACTCCTACAGCGGCCGCATCGTCAAGCAAAAAACGGGCCTTAGAGCGGCGAGCCGTCGCGGCGCCGCGTGCGCGCGGCCGCTCGGCGCCGAGGCGGCTAGCGCCTCACCGCTTGGCCTGGGCCTTCTGCGCCGCCTCGCTCAAGAGCTTACCGAGCTCCTGAGCCTGGACCGCATAGGCCTGCATCTGCTTTTGGGCGTAGCGCTGCTGGATCTCCAGGTACTCCTTGAGGTCGCGGGCGCGCGAGAGGTCGGCGGCGAAGGCGAAGCTCGCCTCCATGTTCTCCTCGGCGAACTTGGCGATCCTCGACTGCAGCTCCATGGCGCCCGAAGCCATGGCGCCCTGCGATTTGGCGAGCGTCTCCTGCACCTGACGCGCCATGTCCATAAATTGATTATAGGCGGCGCGCGCCTGATCCACGTTGCGCTCGGCGAGCTCGCGTACGGCCTCGGGAATCTCGAACTGCGGCTTGTCATACATCGGCAGCATCCTCCTCAAAGCCAGGAGGTTGTTATTAGGGGCCCGCTCCCGGTCATCAGGCATTATGCAATTATAACCACACCGCGTGGTGACGCGACCGCGAAATGAGTGTGGATAGCGGGGGGCCGGCCCTTCGGCTCATGGACGGAAGCAGCTGACCGCGCTAACAGATTTCGAGCCCTGGTAAATCAATCATGCCCGTCGAAGCGCCCCGCGTTTCAGCACGCCCGACCGGCCCCGATGCGGCGCTCGCGCGCTGTCCGGGGCCCGCGTGGGTGATCGATCCTGCCAAGGGGCGCGTGCTCGCCGCCAATCCCGCGGGCGCGGCACGGCTGGGCTTACGCCCTGATGCCGCCTCCGGCACGCTGGACGCGGCGATGCCTGGTCTCGTGCGGCTGCGCGCGCTGATGCACGAGCGGCTCGGCGCGGGCAAGCGCGAGGCCCTGATCTTCTGGACCGCCTACGGCGCCGAAAGCCTCCTGTGCAACGTGAGCGCGCTCGATGAGCCTTCCTCTCCTCCGTTGGCGCTCGTGTGCGTCGCCGGCGCCGAGGAGAAGCCGAAGGCGAAGGCCGCCGTGGCCCCGAAGGCGCCCACAGAAGCGCCCGCACCATCGCGCGAGGATGCCGAGACTTTGAAAAAGATTGCGCACGCGGTGCGCACGGGCTTCGTCAAGCCGGCGGAACCGGAGGTCGAGGGCACGGTTGCTATGCCCGGCGCTCGCGAGGCCTTCTCCAAGCTCGCGCACGAGCTCAAAACGCCCTTGAGCGCCATCGTCGTCGCCGCCGAGATCATGAAGGACCAACGTTTCGGCACCCTCGCCAACGAGCGCTATCGCGGCTACTCCGCCGACATCCATGACAACGCGCGCCACGCGCTCGCGGTCATCGAGCGCCTCCTAGGCGATGGCTCGCCCGCGCCGGAGACGGGACGCGCGCAAGCCGCCGATCTCGATCTCAACGCGCTGGCCGAAAGCGCCGCCTCCGCCGTGCGGCCGCTCGCCGAAGAAGCAGGGCTCAAATTCTCCTCCGGGCTGCACGCGCAGCTTCCTCACGTCGTCGCCGACGCGATGATGGTGAAGCAGATCGTGTTCAACCTCTTGACCAACGCCCTCAAGTTCACGCAGCACGGCGGCACCGTGCGCCTCGTCACCGGCTTGGGCTTCGATCGCAGCGTGTTCGTCGCCGTGCAGGATACCGGGCCCGGCATGACTGCCGACGAGATCAAGCACGCGCTCGACGTCAACGCGCCGCCCAAGCCAGAGCCGAGGCGGGCGGGCGGCCTCGGCATCGGGCTGCCGCTCGCTTCAGGCCTTGCGAAAGCCAACGGCGCGCGCATCGAGATCGACAGTGCGCCGGGCGAGGGCACGGCAGTCGCGTTGATTTTCCCGAAGGATCGCATCGCCGCCGCGTGAGGCGCGCGACGCGCTGCGTGCTCTCGTTTGAATTAGACGATTTCTAATCTATTGGCGTTGCATGCACTTTTGTTGACTGTGCGCAGAGCGGCACGTTAGGGATGACATGCGGGCTCGAAGTCCGCATCGAGTTCAACCTCCTCACCGATACCGGGGCCTTGAACCCCGACTATTGGAGCCGCCGCCGATGTCGCAGATCGCACCCTTCCCCAAAGCGCACCCATCGAGCGATGCCGCCCTGGCGGGCACCGTCATGTCCGCGCCCGAGCGTCTCGTCGGCGTCGGCTTTCGCTGCTGGCTCGCCGGCTTCCAGACGGGCGACATCGGCTGCTGGGAGGTCGCGTGGGAGGAGATGTCGCGCGCCGTCGGCCCGCGCGCGGCGAAGCCCCTGATGACGGAGCTCGCCCATTGGGTGCGCGCCGTGCAGGAGACGGCCGAGCGCAGGATCGAGGTCTATCCCGCCGAGTGCCGCCGCTTCTGCCGCGATGAGTGCCTCGCCATCAGCATGGTCGCCGCCTGTCAGCACAGCGCCTGCCCCGCCTTTCGCGCCTGCGCCGTGGCGCTTCTCGGCTCGAACGAGATCGAGGACGCGATCGAGGGCGCCGATGGCTTTGCCCGCCGGCTCAAGGAGGCCGATCAGCTCTTGTCGCCGGGCTCCGTGTTCATGGGCCGAGGTCTCATGACCGCTGAGGTCAAAGGGCACGGCTGAGCGCAAGCTCACTCGACCATCTCGTCCTCGTCCGGCGCCGGCTCGTCGATGAGCTCGCGCTCTGGCGATGCCCGCGTCTCTCCGACCTCCTCCGACCAGCCGATGTTCAAGAGCGCGTCCCCCATGTTGACGATGGGGAGCGTGGTGCGGCCGATGAGGATGCCGCGGCGGGGTGCGCGCACTTCCACCGCGCTGTCCTCGTAGGGATTGGCGACGTGGCCCACTACTTCGTCCGCGTTGACAGCATCGCCGATGCGCTTCGTCGTGCGAAAGACGCCGCCCTCGGGGGCGCGCACCCAGCTCGAGGCGTTGATGAGCACCGGCGCCCGCCGGTCGGCCAGAGGCGCCTCGACCCCCTCCGCGAGCTCCAGCATGCCGACGTGCAGCATGACGCCGGTTATCCCTTCGACACCGGCACGGATCGCGAACTCGTCGAAGCGCAGCCCCTCGCCGCCCTCGTAGCTCAACACGTCGACGCCGACCTCGCGCGCGGCCTGCCGCAGCGAGCCGGGACGCTCCTGGCTCTCGAGCATCACGGCTGCTCCGAACGCCAAGCCGAGCTCGCGGCAGCGCGGACGCTTGCGAAAGAGGCAGCGCACCTGCGGCAGGTTGATGCGATGAATGGGCGCGCTGTGCAGGTCGATGCCGATCTGCGAGCGCTTGACGATCTCGGTGAGGAAGAGATGCGCAAGCCGCGCCGCGAGCGAGCCCGTCGCTGAGCCCGGGAACGAGCGGTTGAGGTCGCGGCGGTCGGGCAGATAGCGTGAGCGGCTGATAAAGCCGAACACGTTGACCACGGGAACGCACAGAAGCGTGCCGCCGATGCTCTTGGGATCGAGCGTGCGCAACAAGCGCCGGATGATCTCGACGCCGTTGAGCTCGTCGCCGTGAATGGCGGCGGATACGAACATGGTCGGCCCCGGCTGCGAGCCGTGCAGCACGTGCACGGGGAGCGCCACGGGCGCGTGGTTCGATAACTTGGAGATGGGCAGGTCCACGAGCCGGCGCTCGCCCGGCTTCACGGACAATCCACCGATGACGAACGGCTGCCTCACAGCGGTGTTTTCCGCACCGATTTCCTTCCTCGACGGCGTATGAAGTGCACGACGGTTGTGTGCGCGCAAGACCGCATGCGCCGGATCGTTTCTAATATTGGCAAACAAAATCTCTGTGCGCTGGTCCCGCCTCCGCAAGTTCTGCTGACAATATCGCAGCGCACAATTGGCGCCGGGGAGCGAACATCTTCATCGCATGACTGGATACTTCAGCTCGCTTTTCTTTTTCAGTCGCGATACAAGTTGATTCGTTGCGTCAAGTGTCGTTTCGCATCGTCCGCAATTTTGCGGAATGCTTGCATGCCCGCATCGCCCCCTTTAAGACTGGCGAGGTCGGGAAGGCACCAGGGACAGCCATCCAGCCAGCACCGGCGTTTTCGGCGATAGACGTTTGGCTTCGGGTGGCGTGCGCTGAAACGGCAGGGTTCATGAAACGCCCGAAGCATCCGCTGCGACCTTCATCGTTAGCGCTCGCGGTTCTGTGCTGTCTGCTCTTTCTTGTCATCGCCCCCTACCTCGTCAGCGGCCGCCACCTCGATCTCAAAGGGGCTGCCGTCTTTGCCGCCTCGCGCGACAGCTACAGCTTGAGCTCGCCCGTGCGTCTGCTCGGAACGCCGGTGGTGGAGCTCGAGAGCGGCACTCTGTCCTTGCCGCAGAGCCACGGGCTCGCCCGCGGCGGCGAGATGATCGCCATGCTGATCACCGGCTCCGGGCCGCGCTTGACGCTCGACGACGCCACCTTCACCGCTGATTTCTCGACCGCCGAGCCCACTTTCCTGCAGACCTCTGCAGGCAGCATCGCGCCGCTGGTCGCCTCGTTCCAGAAGCTGCAGTTCGACGCGCTCACCATCCAAAACGGCTCGGTCCGCATCAAGATGGCGGATGGCTCGACGCTGACGCTCGACGATCTCGCCGCCGAGGTCACCTCCAAGCCCACCGGCACCGTGCGCGTCGCTGGATCGTTCAGCTTCCGCGGCGAGAAGGTCAGCTTCGACACCACGCTCGGGCCGAGCGCACCCACACAACCGGGAGCGCGCCCGATCACGGCTTCTCTCGACAGCGCAATGCTGAGCGCGAGACTTGATGGCTCCCTGCTGTTTGCCGACAATCCGCGGCTATTGTCGCAGCACGCCGAGGTCAACATCCCGCATCTGCGCCAAGCGGCGCGCTGGCTCGGCGCCGGCTGGCCGCCGGGCTTCGGCTTTGATGATTTTCACGCCAAGGGCCAGCTCGAATGGGTCAACCGCACACTCGCCTTCCAAAAGGCCGTGCTGCAGATGGACGGCAACGAGGCGGAGGGGACGCTGTCGGTGAACTTCGCCGCGGCGCGGCCGGCGGTCGACGGCACGCTCGGCCTCAAGACGCTCGACCTTTCGAAGTATCTGGCGCGCGGTAACGCTGCGGACCAGGAGTCGGGAGCGAGCCTGTTGACGCTCGTCAGCGGCGCCCGCGGGCTCGAGTTCCCGCTCATCGAGAATGTCGATGCGGACTTGCGCATTTCCTCCGACAGCGTGGTGGTGCCGGGGCTGACCATCGGCCACAGCGCGGCGACCGTCTCGCTCAAGGGCGGCAAGATGCTCGCCGATATCGCCGAGCTCGAGATCGACGACGGCACGCGCGGCGGCGGGCAATTGCGCATCGACACCAACGGCTCGCACCCGAGCTATGACGTGCACGCCAAGCTCGAATCCATCGACCTCGGCCAGGCCGGCAAGGCCATCTTCGGCCATCCCACCGTCCAGGGCCGCGGCGACGTGATCGTCGACCTAACGGCGGACGGCGACTCGGGCGACACCCTGTTGCGCTCGCTCGACGGCAAGCTGTGCGTGACCGTGGACGAAGGCGGCCAGCTCGGCGTCGACGTCAATCAACTGGTGACGGCGGCAGCCTCATCGCAACAGGCGCTGCTGTGGCGCGCGGCCGCGAGCACTGCCATTCCCATCGACCGGCTGGATGCTCGCTTCGCGGTCGTGAACGGGGTCATCCGCACCGAGACCGCGCAGGCCATGGCGGGAGCGCGTGCCATGAAGGCCGACGGCGCCATCGACCTTCCCGGTCACAGTCTCGACATCGAGCTGGCGATCGGCGACCGCGCGCGGGCGGATGCCGGCGAGGACGTGAAACCGGCGCCGCGCGAGGTGATTGACCTTCGCGGCCCCTGGGTGCAGCCGACGCTGCAACCGGTTGCGGCGCCGGGTACCCCGAATCCCGAGCAGCAAGACACGCCCGCAGGCCCAGGCTAGCCTGCGCCCTTCACAGCAGCCTGGAGATCTTTGCCGTGGCGATGTCGCGGTCGGAAGCCGTCAGGTGCAGGCCGCACTTGGTGCGCCGCCAAAGCACGTCCTCTGGCGCGCGCACCCACTCCCGCTCGGCGAGGTAGCGCACCTCGCGCTCCGTGAGCCCGGCGCCGAGCGGCTCGCCGAGATCGGCCTCGCCGCGCGCGTCCCCCAGAATTTCGTACACGAGCGACCCATAGCGCCACACGAGACCCCTCAGGGTTGCCACGCTGAAGCCGGGCCGGTCGCGGCATAGGCGCGACAGGAAGCCGGGCAGACCCTCCTCACCGAGATCGCCGCCCGGAAGATAAGCGCCGGCGGTCCACGCTGGCCGCATCGCCGGCAAGTGCGGTGCAAGCTTCGTGAGTGCGGCTTCGGCGAGACGCCGGTAGGTCGTGAGCTTGCCGCCGAGCACCGTGAGCAGCGGGGACCGCCCTGCATCAGTACTGAGCTCGAAGCGATAATCGCGGGTCGCCGTCGAAGCATTGGCGTCCCCGTCCTCTTCATAAAGCGGCCGCACGCCGGCAAAGCTCCACACGATGTCCTCGCGCACAGGCGCTGCGCAGAAGAACCGCCGCGTGAGGTCGAGAAGGTAGTCCTCCTCCTCGCGGCTGATGGCGACCGCGGCAGGGTCGCCGGTGTAGGGAATGTCCGTGGTGCCGATGAGGGTGAAGCGCTTCTCGTAGGGAATCGCGAACACGACACGTCCGTCCGCGCACTGGCACAGGTAGGCGTCCTCGGTCCCCCTGATGCGCGGCACGACGATGTGGCTGCCTTTGACGAGCCGCAACGCCTCGTGCCTCGAGCGAGCGCCCGCATCGACGACGTCGGCGACCGCCTGCACCCACGGACCCGCGGCGTTGACCAGGGCGCGTGCGCCGATCTCGCGCAATCCGCCGGGGTCGACGAGCGACACGCGCCATTGGCCATCTTGGGCGACAGCCTTCTCGACGCGCGTGCGCGGCAAGATCACCGCGCCCTTGTCCGCGGCTGCACGCGCATTGAGGATGACGAGACGCGCGTCATCGACGCGGCAGTCCCAGTAGGCGAAGCCGCGCGTCAGCTCCGATCGCAGCGGCAGGCCGGCAGGATCGCGGTTGAGATCGAGCACGGCGGAGCCGGGGATGCGCTTGCGCCGGGCGAGATGATCGTAGAGAAAGAGACCCGCTCGCAGCATGAGGGCGGGCCTTCCCCCCTCCACCTGCGGCAGCACGAAGCGTTGCGGCCAGACGATGTGCGGCGCTGCCGCGAGCAGCACCTCGCGCTCGACGAGCGCCTCGCGCACCAAACGAAACTCGAGGTGCTCGAGGTAGCGCAGGCCGCCGTGGATGAGCTTGGAACTCGCCGAGGAGGTCGCGCTGCCAAGGTCGCCCATCTCGGCGAGCAGCACGGAAAGCCCGCGGCCCGCAGCATCGGCGGCGATGCCGACGCCATTGATGCCGCCGCCGACAACGACGAGATCGTAGGTCATGGCGCGAAGCTAGCACGCGGCCGTTAATGAGGCGCGGGTTCAAGCCCTCTCGTCGCGCGCTGTCAGCAGCGAGACGACAATAAGCGAGAGGATTCCGGCCGGCAGGGCGAGGATCACCGTCGCCAGGTTCTTGATGCCCCATAAGTTGGCGATACTCTGCGCGTGTTGATCGAGCGCGAGCCAGGCGGCATCCTTGACCTGACCCGGCGCGGCTGCGGTCCAGGCTTGCTTCAAATCGTCGAACGTCTCGCTCGCCATCGGACCGGCGCTCGACAGCGAGGGGAGCGCCTCGAAGAGGGGAACCGCAAAGAACCGTGTCACGCCGATGTAGATGAGCGCGACGGCGAGCCCCGTTAGGATGGCGGCGGCGGCACCCGCTCCATTGGCGCGGCGCCACCACAAGCCGCCGATGAGTGCCGGAAAAAGACCGGCGGCGGCGAGCGTGAACGCCCAGGTCGCCATAGTCAGCATGTCGGCGGGCCGCGCAACGGCGATGACGGCAGTGACGGCAACGGCGGCCGCCGCCATCGTCAAAGGCTCCCACCGCGCGTCACCTGACGTATCGCTCGCGCCGAGTGCGTTCACGATGGCTGCCAACGGGCCATCGGCCGTAATCAGCGCCGCGGCGAGTGCGGCCGCCGCGAGACCGCCGAGCCACGCGTTGTCGAGGCCAATGATTTCGGGCGCCGCGAGTGTGATCATGTCCGGATTGAGCGTCAGGTCCTGCAGGCGCAGGACCGGCGGCGCATCGGCTAGCTGCGCGCAGGCCTGGGCCACGGCGGCAGCGTCGGTCGCTGCGCGTCCGCAGATCTCAACGAGGCCGAGGTTGCCGAAGCTGAACAGCCACGCGGGCAGATCGGCTAGAGCGACGCGGTCTCCGATCAGGGACAGCAGCGAGAACTTGGCGTAGGCGGCGAGCGCCGGCGCGGCGGTGATGAGCAGCGTGGCAAAGAGGAGGGCGAAAACCGCGGACCACCGTACCGTACGCGCTGCAGGCGCCAAGAAGTGGCGCGACAGCACGTTCGGCAGCGAAGAAAGACCAAGAGCGAGAGCGAGAGTGAGCCCGAGAAAGTTCACCGGCGTGAGCGACAGGAAGGGCCGCAGCAGCGGCTTCAAGACTGCCGGATCGGCGAGGTCCTGCTCGAGCAGTGTCTCCTCGAGGCTTTGGATCTGCCACACCGTGTTCGAGTAGGCGATCTGCGGAATGGGGACGCCGTAGTTGCTCGTGGAGAACGTGACGAGGGGGCCCAGGTAGGCCGCGAGCATCACCAGAAACAGGACACCGGCGCCCCACAGGGCGACGCGTTTTCCCTTGAGGGCAGAGCAGGCGAGCAGCGCCACGGCGGCAAGCGCGATGCCGACCGCGTAGCTCACCTGCAGCAGGCGGGCGCCGGCGAGCCCCGCCGCCATCAGCTGCGCGGCGAGCAATAAGCCCATCGATAGGGCGATGGCGAGAGAGGCAAGCTTGCGCGGCACCCTGCCGAAGCGCTTACCAAAGTAATCGGGGAGTGAGCTGGCGCCGGCCTGCGGGAGGAGCGGAGCAACGAGAAGCTGCAGCAGCAGGTAGCCGGCACCGAGCCCGAGGACGAACGCGAGGCCGTCGTAGCCCCAGGTGAACACCGCCCCAGCAATGCCGAGAAAGAACGGGGCAGAGATGCCGTCGGCGGCAAGCGCCAGCCCACGGAACACCGGGGAGACGTCGTCCTCGGCCTTTCTCCGCGAGAAGAGCGCCAACGCGAAGGCCATCGCAAGTCCCAGCGCGAAGAACACGGGTTGGACCGCCATGATCCGCCTCTATTCGTCGCCGCGTGCGACGAGCTTGTCGTGATGGCGCGCCGATAGGACGGCCACGACGAGCAGGGCAATCAGCGATCCCTGAGCGGTCATGAAGAACCCGAGCGGGAACGCGAACACGTCGACGATGTTGAGCGGCTCGACCAGCCGCGGGATCGCGAGCACGAGGAAGGCCCAGGCCAGCAGAGCAAGAATGGGGATGTGCCGGCGCCGCGGTTTACCGTTGCCGGCCGGCTCGAGACTTCTCTGCATCGCGTCCCCCCGCTCTGTTAGGCGGCGGGACTGTGCCCCGCCCGTTGGCGAGGATCAACTGTGCGGGACTTTGCGGAGCGAACGTGGCGCCGGGCAAACGACTAGGCGGGGCGACGCGCTCGGCATCTCCCCGCCCTGGGATAGTCTCCCTAGACTTGGACCTTATGGATTTTCGAGGCCGACGGACCGGTCCACGATTCGGCGGCGGGGGCACAATGGGCGAGGGGGGCGCGAGCGTCAAGCCGTATCAACGCTAGATTTTCTGATGCAGCGCAGCGATTTACGCCGTTGAGAGGCGCGGTTGCGCAGTTGACAGACGAACGATTCTTCGGAGCTCAGGATACCGAGGGGCGGCAGTCGTCGTCCGCAGGCAAGGGATCGCACTCCTTCCTATTGATGCAGACGTGCAGCGCGCGTTTCACGTCGCTCGAATAAACGCCGTCGAGCGGGCCGAAGTAGAGGCTCTGCGAGCGCAGCCCGCATTGATAGAGCTTCACGATCACGTCGCCGCCATAGCGCATGGCAAGCTCGTAATCGGACAACGCAGCGGCTGCGTCGCCCGCTGACTGGTGGATGTGCGCACGCGTGTCGAGCGCGTACGGATTGTCGGGCGCCAAGCGCAGCGCCTTCTCCACGTCGGGGGCACCCTGCTGCGGACGGCCGAGCTTGTAGTAGGCCCATGCGCGGTTGTTGAGAGCAGCGGCAAAGTTGGGATTTATGTCGATCGCCTTGTCATAGTCGGCGACGGCCTTGTCGAACCAGCCCTTGAGCGAATAGCCGAGCGCGCGCAGCCCGTAGGCCACGCTCAGCTGCTCGGCCGGCAGGCCCGGCGTCTCGATCATCGCCGAGCAACCAGAAATCCGCCGCTCGTTGTCGTCGCTGAGGCAGTCGGCGGACGGATCGATCACGGTCGCGAGCGCGGCGGCACCGCTGAAGCCAAGCAGTACGAAGAACGCTGCTATCCGCCTGGACACGCCCATTTCCACCACATGCTGGCCCCCCGCCAGCCCCTAGAATGCGCTCCTTGAGAATGCGCTCCTTGCGCACGCGAAGCCAGGGATAGGCGAGGCTTGCAGCACAAATGCGGCAAGCGGCTTAACCCCTTGCCGGGCCCGGTTGTGCTAGGGTCTTCGGCAAGAACCGGTTGGCAGCATTCGACGTGAAGCAACAGCGCATCCTGCTCATCATCAGCGGCGGCATTGCCGCCTACAAGTGCCTCGACCTCGTCCGCCGCCTGCGCGACGAAGGGGCTTCCCTGCGCGCGGTGATGACACGCGCCGCTGCCGAGTTCGTAACGCCGCTGTCGGTCGCGGCCCTGACCAACGAGCGCGTGTTCACCGAGCTCTTCGACTTGAACGACGAGCACGAGATCGGGCACATCCGGCTCTCGCGCGAGGCCGACCTCATCATCGTCGCGCCGGCAACCGCGGACTTGATCGCCAAGATGGCGGGCGGTCATGCGGACGACCTTGCCAGCACCGTGCTCATGGCGACCGACAAGCCGGTGCTGGTGGCGCCCGCCATGAACCCACGCATGTGGCTCCACCCCGCCACGCAGCGCAACGTTGCGGTGCTCAAAGGGGACGGCATCCGCTTCGTCGGTCCCAACACGGGCGAGATGGCCGAGCGCGACGAGGCGGGCCCGGGCCGGCTCGCCGAGGTGCCGGAGATCATCGCTGCCGCGCGAGCAATTCTATCGGAGGGCGGCCGCTCGGTGACGCGACTGCGCTCTGCCCGTCCGCTCGCGGGGCGTCACGTGCTGGTGACGAGCGGGCCGACGCACGAGCCGATCGATCCCGTGCGCTACATCGCCAACCGTTCCTCCGGGCGGCAGGGCCACGCCGTTGCCGCCGTCGCGGCCCGTATGGGCGCGCGTGTCACGCTCGTCTCGGGGCCCGTGGCGCTTGCCGATCCGCCGGGTGTCGACGTCGTTCGCGTCGAGACGGCCGAGGAGATGCTCGCCGCGGTTGAGCGCAGCCTTCCCGCAGACGTCGCCGTGTTCGCCGCTGCCGTTGCCGACTGGCGCACAGCGGCCGCGCCGCGCGACAAGCTAAAGAAGACGGGGGAGAAGCGCGCACTCGATCTAGTTGAGAACCCGGATATCCTCGCGACGGTCGGCAAGGCGCGGGAACGCCGCCCGCCGCTCGTCATCGGATTTGCGGCGGAGACGCGCGATGTCGTCGCGTATGCCGGCAAGAAGCGCAAGGCCAAGGGGGCCGACTGGCTCGTCGCCAACGACGTGTCCGCGAAGACGGGCGTGCTCGGCGGCGCCTCCAACACCGTGCACCTCGTGACCGCCGACGGCGTCGAGGACTGGCCGACCATGGCGAAGGAGGACGTGGCGGAGCGGCTCATGCTGCGTGCGGCCGAGTTCCTGCGCCGCTCGACTGCGGCAGCCGAATGACACCGCCCGCGAAAGGCCGCGCCCGTGTGCGCGTCGTGCGGCTGCGGCACGGTTTGGGCCTGCCGCTGCCGGCCTACCACTCCAAAGGCGCCGCCGGTCTTGACCTCGTCGCTGCGCTCGACGCGCAGCGTCCGCTCATGCTGGCGCCCGGCACACGCGCGCTAGTGCCCACCGGCCTCATCATCGAGCTGCCACCGGGCTACGAGGCGCAGGTGCGGCCGCGCTCGGGTCTCGCGCTCAACTACGGCATCGCCGTGCTCAATAGTCCCGGCACCATAGACAGCGACTACCGCGGCGAGGTCGGCGTGGTGTTGGCAAACCTCGGGCATGCGCCCTTCGAGGTCCGGCGCGGCGAGCGCATCGCCCAGCTCGTCGTGCTTCCCGTGGTGCAGGCGGAGCTCGTCGAGGTGACGGATGTCTCGGAAACGGCGCGCGGAGACGGCGGCTTCGGCTCGACCGGAAAAGTTGCGGCTCCCTCACAACCGGTCCCGGCCAAGCGCGCCGCGAAGAGGAAATCGGCTGCGGGCAAGGGCGCGGCTGGAAAGCCCAGGCCGCGGACGAAGGGCAAGCGGCGGTAATAAGCTTATCACGGCTTGACACGGGTCGCCTTTCAACCAACGTGCAGCGCTGAGGCACGGATTTCTGCGGGAGGAACGGTTTCCACCCCAGGCGAAGCGCGAGGCAACACCCATGACCGAGATTCTGGATATTAAGACCCTGGCGGCGACGAAAACGTGGGGGCGCGGGCGCGTCTATGATTCGATCGCAGAGACGATCGGGCACACGCCGCTGGTGCGGCTGTCGAAGCTCGCGGCGGCCGCCAAGGTCAAGGCCGACGTGCTCCTGAAGCTCGAGTTCTTCAACCCGCTGTCCTCCGTCAAAGACCGCATCGGCGTCTCGATGATCGACGTGCTCGAGGCGCAGGGGAAGATCACACCCGGCAAGACGGTGCTGATCGAGCCCACATCCGGCAACACCGGCATCGGGCTCGCCTTCGTAGCGGCGGCGCGCGGCTACAGGCTGATCCTCGTCATGCCGGAGACGATGTCTATCGAGCGCCGCAAGATCTTGACCCATCTCGGCGCCGAGCTCGTGCTGACGCCCGGCCCCGGCGGCATGCCGGTCGCAGTCGAGCGCGCCAACGAACTCGCCAAGACAACGCCCAACGCCGTCATCCCCGGCCAGTTCGACAATCCTGCCAACCCTCTGGTGCACGAGAAGACGACGGCCGAGGAGATCTGGAACGACACTCACGGCAAGGTCGACGTACTCGTCATCGGCGTCGGTACCGGCGGCACGCTCACGGGGTGCGGTCGCGCGTTAAAGCCGCGCAAGCCGAGCCTCAAAATCATCGCGGTGGAGCCAACGACGAGCCCGGTGCTGTCGGGCAAGCCGCGCGGGCCGCACAAGATCCAGGGCATCGGCGCGGGCTTCATCCCCTCGATCCTGGAGACGAGCTACATCGACGAGATCGTGACGGTGTCGAGCGAGCAGGCTTTCGAGGTGGCGCGCCTCCTGGCCAAGGTCGAAGGCATCCCGGGCGGCATCTCGACGGGCGCCAACGTCGCCGCTGCGCTGTCGGTCGCGGAGCGTCCCGACATGGCGGGCAAGACGATTGTGACCTTCGCGCCTTCGTCTGCCGAACGCTACTTCTCGAGCGATCTTTTCGTCGATCCGAGTGCAAAGCCGGCGGGCTAGCAGCCGCGCACAATTCGGCCATCGCGAACTCGCCAAGCCGCCATCGGACCACCGAGGTCGGGCCGCAAAGGGCGCCTATGACCGCAACCCTGTTCTGGCTCCATCCGGAAAGGGTTTGCCATGCAAATGTTTTCTCTGGCTGCGGCGGGGCTTGTCGTGCTCAGCGCCGTCGCGGTGGCGCCGCGCGTTGCGTGCGCCGACGACAAGGACCGCATCTCCGGCCCGCATGTTCACGAGAACCTCGCCGCGTATTTCATCCACGGGACGAGTGCGCCGGGGCCGGTGCCGCTCACGCTGCAAGAGGCGATCGACAAGGGCAGCGTCCGTGTCATCGAGACGGGCGAGGTCAACGAGCTCAAGATCGAGAACACCGGCAGCGACGAGATCTTCATTCAGTCGGGCGATATCGTGAAAGGGGGACGCCAGGACCGCGTGCTCTCCATGAGCTTCGTGCTGCCGCCGAAATCGGGCGAGGTGTCGCTTGCCGCCTTCTGCGTCGAGCACGGCCGCTGGTCGGGCCGCGGCGGGGAAAGCGCGGCTGCGTTCGCCAGTGCCAATGAGGCGCTGCCGTCGCGCGAGGCCAAGCTCGCCATGCGAGCCCCTTTGAAGACCGCCCCCGCCGACGCGGAACGGCCGGCGCTTGATGCGAGCGACCGCGTCTACACGCGCCAGCAGAAGGTATGGGCATCCGTTGCCAGCGTGCAGAAGAATCTGTCGGAAGGGCTCAACGCCGAGGTCGCCTCGCCGCGGTCGGCAACAAGCCTCCAGCTCTCGCTCGAGAACGACAAGCTCAAGGAAGCCCGCGAAGCTTACACCACGGCCCTGCAACCGTACGGTACGGAGAAGGATGACATCATCGGCTACGTCTTCGCGGTGAACGGCAAGGTCAACAGCGCCGATGTCTACCCCTCCAATGCGCTGTTCCGCAAAATGTGGCCGAAGCTGCTCGCGGCGAGCGTCACCGAGGCGATCGGTGCCGACAAGGATGCGGCCGCTCCTGCGCCGGCGACCGCCAGCGTCGGAGATTTCCTCACCGCGGCCGAAAGCGGCAGCTCCCAGGAGGAAACCGTCAACGGTCTCGCCCGCGAGGAGGTCCGCGACGCCAAGGCGGCCGTGTTCATGGAAGCCAAACGCAGCGATGGTGGGTGGGTGCACCGCAACTACCTCGCCAAGTAGCCGCTTCGACTGGCCCCGCGCCGCTCGGGTGCGGCGCGGGGGCACCGCCTAGACGGCACGCGCGCCGCTGCTTATCTTCCGCGCCATGCAGAAGAAACCGCCCGCGAGCCTGTCGTCTCAGGAGATCGAGCGCTACAAGCGCCACCTTGTCTTGAAGGAGGTCGGCGGCCAAGGCCAGCAGAAGCTCAAAGCCGCCCGCGTGCTCGTGGTCGGCGCCGGCGGCCTCGGCTCGCCGATTCTGGCGTATCTGGCTGCTGCCGGCGTCGGCACCATCGGCATCATCGACGACGATCGCGTTAGCCTCGACAATCTCCAGCGCCAGATCGTGCATGACACGGCTTCCGTCGGCACATCGAAGGTCGCAAGCGCTGCTGCGACGTTGAAGCGCCTCAACCCGCATGTCGCCGTCGAGGCGATCGAGGCCCGGCTCGATGCCGGCAACGCGCTCGAGCACATCGCCCGCTATGACCTCGTCGCCGACGGTTCCGACAACGCGGCGACCCGCTACCTCGTCTCCGATGCCTGCTTTTTCGCCAAGCGCACGCTGGTGTTCGGCGCGGTCGGTCCCTTTGACGGCTACGTCTCCACCTTCAAGCCGCATCTCAAGAACGAGGACGGGGCGCCCTATCCGACCTACCGCTGTTTGTTCCCCGAGGCGGCTCCGCCTGGCACCGTGCCCAATTGCGCCGAGGTCGGCGTGCTGGGATCCGTCGTCGGCGTCATCGGCACACTGCAAGCGACCGAGGTCGTGAAGGAGATCCTCGGGCTCGGCGTGAGCCTCGCCGGAAGGCTGCTGATCTACGACGCGCTCCCCGCGCGCTTCGAAACGCTGCAGATTGCCTGGGACCCCGACAACCCGCTCACGGGGCACAACGCGACGATCACGGATCTCTCAATCCACGCGCGCGCCGGCAAGGGCTCCGCCTGTGCGGCTTGAGATACGCGCCCGCGCGCTTATCGCCGCGCCGATTTTCTCCGTGCTTTGCCTGCTCAATCCAAATGTCAACGCGCAAGAGATGCGCGCGCAGTCCCCGGCGCCGTGGGCCGAGGTGCCCATCCGCTACGGCGCCATTGCGTTCACGGCCGATGGCTCATTTGCCACCGCCTGGAAATACCGCTCGAAGGCGGCGGCGCAGGCGAAAGTCGCCGCCACGTGTGCCCGTTTCAAGCGCGGTGTCTGTCAGGTCGTGAGCTTCGGCGCCAAGGTCTGCGCGGCGATCGCGTCGTTCGAGCTCAAGGAGCGTAAAGTCACCTATTCGGGAGGCGCCCTGGCCCCGGGGGACGCCCAGCAGGCTGCGCTGCGGCGCTGCAAGGAGGACGGCCGCTCGGGCGGCCGCTGCGAGCTGCGCGCGGTCGTGTGCGCAGACGGGCGCTGATTTAGAACATCGCCGGATGGACGCGATCGGGCGGCGCGTGGCCGTCGAGAAAGGCCTTGATGTTGATGATGACCTTCTCGCCCATGTCGATGCGGCCCTCGATCGTCGCCGAGCTCATGTGCGGCAGGGCGACGACGCGGTCGGAGCTCAGGATCTTCGGGTTGACCGCCGGCTCATGCTCGAACACGTCGAGGCCGGCCCCTGCGATGGCGCCCGCCTCGATAAGGCGCGCAAGCTCGTTCTCGTCGATCACCTCACCGCGCGCGGTGTTGACGATATAGGCCGACGGCTTCAGCAAGCGCAGGCGCCGCGCCGATAGCAGGTGGTAGGTGCCGGGCGTATGCGGGCAGTTCACCGAGATGATATCGACGCGAGAGAGCATCTGGTCGAGGCTCTCCCAGAAGGTCGCCTCGAGCTCCTTCTCGACCTCCTGCGAAACACGGCGGCGGTTGTGATAGTGGATCTGCAGCCCGAAGGCTTTGGCGCGGCGGGCCACCGCCTGGCCGATGCGGCCCATGCCGATGATGCCGAGCCGCTTGCCGTAGATGCGGTGACCGAGCATCCAGGTGGGCGACCATCCGCCCCAGTGATCGGCGGCCCCCTTGAGGTAGTCGGCGCCCTCGACGAGCCGGCGCGGTACCGCGAGGATCAGCGCCATGGTCATGTCGGCGGTATCCTCGGTCAGCACGCCTGGTGTGTTCGTCACCGTGATGCCGCGGTTGCGGGCGATGTCGAGATCGATGTTGTCGACGCCGGTGCCGAAGTTGGCGATCAACCGGAGCTGCGGGCCGGCTTGCGAGATCACGGCGCGATCGATGCGGTCGGTGACGGTCGGCACCAGCACCTCGGCGATCTTAAGCGCCTCCACCAATTGTGCCTGCGTCATCGGCGCGTCGTCGACGTTGAGACGGGCGTCGAACAGCTCCCGCATGCGGGTTTCGACCACGTCCGGCAGCTTGCGCGTGACGATGACGATCGGCTTCTTGGCGCTGGTCGGCATAGGGGGTTCCGCTGTTGCCTCGGCTCAATGGCTGGGAGAACGCTCTTGGGGGGAGACGTGCCTGATGCCCGATTTGAACGCAGTGTCTAACAGATGGTCATTGGGATGACAAAGTGGCGGATAGGCATTGCATTGCAGCAGAGGCAAACTCAAGTCGCGCGTGGCGAGGACGGGGAGCTAGATGCATGAGCGGACGATAGTGGCGGCCTGTTGCCGCGTGCTGCTCGCGCTCGTCGCAATGGCGACAACGGCCGCGGCGCAACAGAGCGCCCCCGGCACCAGCGGGCTGCCCGTGCCCCGCTTCGTCAGCCTCAAGTCGGACCGAGTCAACATGCGCAAGGGACCCGGCACCGACTATCCGACGGCATGGGTGTATAGGCGCGCCGGGCTCCCGCTCGAGGTCATCAAGGAGTTCGAAGGCTGGCGGCAGGTGCGCGACGCCGACGGCGTGAGCGGCTGGGTGCTGCAGACATTCCTGTCCGGGCGGCGTACGGCGCTTGTGCTGCCCTGGGAGGTAAAGCCAGGCGTGCCGCCGCCCAAGGTTCCCTTGCGCGATGACGACAGCGAGCGCGCCCGCCCCGTCGCCATGGTGGAG
>DATIZL010000150.1:0-2289 GCA_035517115.1 Hyphomicrobium sp. | reverse complement strand
CCGCCCAGCTCGATGAGGGTCATGAGCCCGGCGAAGGAGACCGACTCGAGGATGCCGCGCGCGGCGATGGCGCCCATGGACAGCACGACGGCGGCGACCAGGACTTTGTCGGGCAGCGGCACGAAGACGCCGACGTAGCCGGCGGCACCGACGCTGATGGTGGCCGCCGACACGAGCGACATGCCGATGGACAAGAATCCCACGAACGCGGCGATCCGCTCCGATTGGAAGGCCGCGCGCGCATAGGCGGCTTCACCGGCGGCAACCGGCATGCGCACGCCGAGCTCGGCGAGCGAAAAGCCCGTGAGACCCATGAGGAGGCCTGCCGCCGCAAAGGCGATCGGTGCATGCATGCCGGCGCGCGCCGCCGCGGCGGCAACGAGCACGTAGATGCCGGCGCCGATGGTGACGCCGAGGCCATAGAGCACGACGTGTGTGAGCGTGAGCGCGCGGCGCAGCCCGGGTGCGCCGGAGGCCGGCGCCAAGGGCACAACCTCTTCGCCCACTGTGATTTTGGTCTGCCTGTCGCTCGCTGGCTTCCCCGTCACTTTGCGTCCGCCCATTAGCCGAATGTTGCAGGTTGAGCTCAATATGGTGGGTCGAACCTTGATCCTGATCAGCCTGCGAGGCTAGAGGAGTTCGGCTTTGCGCTCTCAGCGATGATACTTCCCCATGCTTCCCCACGCCCGCCGTCCCGCCGATCCCGAAGAGCGCGAGATCGCCGCTTTCTTGAGCGACCCCGCCACATACCAGAATCGCATCGCGCATGTGGACGTGGTCGAGACGCACATAGCGCGCGTGTTTCTGGTGGGAGAGGAGGTCTACAAGGTCAAGAAGCGAGTCAATCTGCCGTTCGTCGACTTTTCGGCGCTCGAGAACCGGCGCCGCGCCGCCGCACGCGAGATCGAGCTCAACCGCCCGCACGCGCCGGAAATCTACCTCGGCGTCGTTCCCATCGTTCGCCGCGATAGCGGACGCCTGGCGCTGGGCGAGCAAGGCCGCACCGTCGATTGGGCGGTTCACATGCGCCGCTTCCCGGAATCGGCGGTGCTGACCAACCTGGCCAAACAGGGCCCCCTGCCCGACGAGCTCGCGAAGGCGCTGGCGGCGATGGTGGCGCGCTATCACCGGCAGAGCGCCGTGGTGGCATGCGACGGGGGCCAAGCTTTCGAGCCTGTCGTGCGCCAGTTGACGGAAGCCTTCGGCAAGGATGGGGCGGGACCCGCGGCTGCCGCCTTCGCGAGCCGCCTCGGACCGGCATTCACCCGGTCGGCGCCCCTGCTCGTTGCGCGCGGGCGTGCGGGCTGCATTCGCCGCTGCCACGGCGACCTTCACCTCGGCAACATCGTGCTGATCGATGGCGCGCCGGTTCCCTTCGATGCGCTCGAGTTCAGCGAGATGCTGGGTACTACCGACGTGCTCTACGATCTCGCCTTCCTGCTCATGGACCTCGATATCCGCGGCGATCGTCAAGCGGCCAACATCGTCCTCAACGACTACGTGAGCGCGGCGCCAGTTGGCGGCGAGATCGAGGGTCTTGCCGCTCTGCCGCTGTTCCTTGCCGCCCGTGCCGGCGTACGCGCCATTGTCGCCATAGCCCGCAGCGCACAGCTCGAAGGCAAAGAGAAGGAGGAGCAGCGGCTCGGTGCCGAGCGCCACCTAGCGCTTGCCGCCGCCTACCTCGATCCGCCCCAGCCGCTGCTCGTCGCGGTGGGAGGACTTTCCGGCACCGGCAAGTCGACGGTCTCCGCCAGGCTTGCCCCCCGCCTCGGGGCTGCGCCAGGGGCGTTGCACCTGCGCAGCGACGTGGAGCGCAAGCGTCTCTTCGGTGTGCCGGAGACGCAGCGGCTCGATCGCCAGCACTACCGCATCGGCGTCGCGCACCGCGTCTACGCCATTCTCGAGGACAAGGCGCGCGCCGCACTTGCGGCCGGGCGCTCGGTCATCGTGGATGCGGTGTTCGCGAAGCCGGCGGAGCGCGCGGCAATCGAGGCGGTAGCCCGCGACGTTGGCCTGCGCTTCGCCGGGCTCTGGCTCGACGCTCCAGCAGAGAAGCTCATCGAGCGGGTCGACCAGCGGCGCGGCGACGCTTCCGACGCCGACCGCCGCGTCGTGAAGGAGCAACTCGGCTACGATCTTGGCGCGATTGCGTGGGCCCGCGTCGATGCCTCTGGCACGCTATCGCGCACTCTCGACAATGCCGAGAGTGCGCTCGCCGGCACCGGCATCAGGCTTGAGGGACCAGCACCGCGGCGCCCGTGAGCTCGCCCGCGCGCAAGCGGTCGAGGG
>DATIZL010000149.1:0-49377 GCA_035517115.1 Hyphomicrobium sp. | reverse complement strand
GTGAACGCCGCGCGGTTTTGATCGTTCCGCACGGGCGCCCCCGATTAGCGGTGCAACGTGCAGCAGGAAGCGGGGATTAAATGGCAGGTCGATGCGACATAGGCGCCGCTGCGACGCATGGCCGCTGAAGCACTTAGAGCAGTTTGTTCTCGCGCAACTTCAACTCGAGCGCGCTCGCCGCCGCGCTGAGCCGCGAAGAATCTGTCGAGCGAAGAACGAGTTGCGTGCTGATGCGCCCTTCACTGAACGAGGGATAGCTTCCCATCGTAACATCGGGAAATATTTTTTGATGCGCGGCGAACAAATCGGCGACCTCTCCCTCCGCGCGATTAAGCTTGATGGTCGCGGTCTGCATGCGCGCGCCGGTCTCAAGTTGCGGCGTGATATCGTCGAGCATCACCTGCATCACGTCGGGCACGCCGGCGAGCACGATGACGTTCGCCAGCATGAAGCCCGGTGCAACCGAGATCGCATTCTTGATCAGCGACGCTCCGTAGGGAATGCGCGCCATCCTCAGCCGCGCCGGTGTCGGCTCGAGCTTCCGCTTGGCGAAGAACGCATGCAGCAGCTCGAGTGCGCGCTCGTCGTGGCCGATGCCGACGCCCAGCGCCTTGGCGATGGCGTCGGCGGTGATGTCGTCGTGCGTTGGGCCGATGCCGCCCGTGGTGATGAGATACGTGTGGCGCGCGCGCAGCTCGTTGACGGCGGCGACGATCGCCTCCTCCTCGTCGCCGACGATGCGCACCTCCTGCAGGCGGATGCCGATGCGCGTCATGTGCTCGGCGACGTAGTGGATGTTCCGGTCGGCCGTGCGGCCCGACAGGATCTCGTCGCCGATCACCAAAAGCGCCGCCGTGACGATCTTTTCCGCGGCCAACGGGCCCTCCATCGCGCGTCTCGCGGCAAGGTCTAACACCCCGGGCCCCCTCTCGACGAGACGCCCCGGCTCCCGATTTGGCATTGCGGTCGCACCGGGGGCGCCCCTAGCCTCGGCGCATGCGATTCCCCTCCCCCCTGGAGCGCGGCCGTCTCCTCCAGCGCTACAAGCGCTTCCTCGCCGACGTCGTCCTCGACAGCGGCGAGACCGTCACCGCCAACTGCCCCAACACCGGCTCCATGCTCGGGCTCACGACGCCGGGCGCCCGTGTATGGCTCTCGCGCAGCGACAGCCCGACGCGCAAGTACGCGCACACCTGGGAGATGATCGAGGCCGATCTCGGTAAGGGGCCGGCCCTCGTCGGCATCAACACCGGTCACCCCAACCGTCTCGTCGCCGAGGCCATTGCCGCGAAGCGCATCAAGACGCTCTCCGGCTACACGTCGCTGCGCCGCGAGGTGAAGTACGGCGAGGCGAGCCGCGTCGACATCCTGCTCGAGGACGAGCGCAACGGCCGCTGCTACGTCGAGGTCAAGAACGTGCACCTGATGCGCACAGCCGGGCTCGCGGAGTTTCCCGACTGCGTGACCGAACGGGGCCTGAAGCATCTGCGCGAGCTCGCGGCCATGGTCGGGCTGGGACACCGCGCGGTCATGCTGTTCCTCATCCAGCGCACCGACGCTCAGCGTTTCACCCTCGCCTCCGATCTCGATCCCGCGTACGCGGAAGCCTTTCGCGCCGCGCGCGAGGCCGGCGTCGAGGCGCTGGCCTTCCGCTGCCGCATGAGCGAGGCGGAGATCACGCTCGACCGGGCCGTGCCGATCGCCGGCTAAGCCCACAAATTCGTGAAGCGGCGCCGCCCGCTACCCTGTAACGATCGGGCCGCCGGCCCGTATCTGCAGCAGAACCCACAAACAATGTGGAGAAACCCATGCTAACCCGTCGCAATTTCGGCCTCGCCGGCGCCGGCTTGGTGGCTGCCGCCGCAGGCCTGCGGGCAGCGAAAAGCAACGCTAATGAGGATACGATGGCAACCACTGCGCCCGAGAGGTTCGAGATCACCAAGACGCCCGAGGAGTGGCGCAAGATCCTGACGCCGGAGCAGTTCTACGTCCTGCGCGAGCACGGCACGGAGCGTGCCTTCACGAGCCCGCTCGACAAGACCTACGCCGCCGGCACCTACGACTGCGCCGGCTGCGATCTTCCGCTGTTCTCATCCGACACCAAATTCCACAGCGGCACCGGCTGGCCGAGCTTCTTTAAGCCGCTCGACAACGCGGTCTCCACCTCGACCGACACGAGCTACTTCATGACGCGCACGGAGGTCCACTGCCGGCGCTGCGGCGGGCACCTGGGGCACGTATTCAATGACGGTCCTCCGCCCACGGGCCTGCGCTACTGCATGAACGGCGTCGCCTTGAAGTTCGTGCCCAAGGCCACCGGATGAGATCGAGGAACAAAGCAGCAGGGTAGGTCAACCGCTCCCCCGGTTGACAGCATCCGCCCGGCCGCGCACCCCCCCGCGGCCGGGCGGAATTCATTTGGCCGCTCAATTGGTGGTGCGCCGGCCGAACGAGACCGCGTAGTCGAGGGAGCGCATGGGCAGGATCTTGTCGCCCTTCGGCAGATCGATACCGTCGGCGAGATTCGTAGGATCGAAGATGCCGGCATCGCACGTCGCATCGGGCTCCTCGGCCGCGATCGAGAGCGTGCCCATCTTCACCTCCTTGCGGCCCTCGGGCCACTCGGCGGTCGGATCGTCCTCGGGATCGCCGGGCTCGCTGAGCACGGCGTAGAGGTCGAATTCCGCCGGGCCCTTGGCGAGGCGATCCTTGAGCTCGGCCGCGTAAAAATCCGCGCCTTTGGCCTTGGCCTCGTCGTCGCTGAGGCCCGGCTCCGATTTCACCGGCACGAACTTCCACTTGATGAGGCGCTTGTCGCCCTTGGCATTGGTGACGTTGAAGGCGTGGATGCTGAAATAATCCGCGCTCGCGTAGCTCGCCGGCACGGGCCGCGCGTTGAGCCACGCCGCCTGTCGCGTCGACTCAGGGTTGGCCTTGAAGTAGGCGTCGATCTTGTCCTTGTCCTGCTTGCCGTCGGGGCCCGGTGCCACCGCCTTCAGGAGCTCCACGAACTGCTCCGGCGTCTTGGCTACGAATATGGGGGCCGACAGCATGACGAGATCCGTCGTTGTGCCTTTGCCGAGGTCGAAGTGCACAGCGAGGCCGCGACCGTTGTCTTTTTGGTTGTCGGGTGCCGCGGGATTGCCTCCGCCCATCGAGAAGCGCGCAACAACAGGAACGGGACCCGCAAAGTGCGGCGCCTTGGTGAGCGTGGGCGCTTCAGCGGTCGGCGTGAAATTGCCCTTGAGGCAAATGCCCTTGGTGTGCGCCGCGCGTTTATGCGGATGCGCACCGAACACACCGTTCAAAGCGTTGACGAGGTCTTCCGGCTGAGCCTCCTCTGCGCTCACGGCGATGGGGGCCGCGAGGAGGACGAGCGCAAGCGCGGCGGCGCCGCATAGCGATGGTGTCCGCATGAATCATGCTCCGGTGCGTTGGGCGACAGAAATCACTACCTGACAGGTCGTGTATTCGGCCTGTTTGACGGACGCATGTCAACGCATCGAGTGGCAAAACGAACGCGTGGCATGGAGGTAGCGCGTTTTGGGCAGTCGCCGGTTATGCCGGGAAATAGTTGCCGTGAAAGCTGAAGGGTATGTGATGCGGACATTCCGCACGCGCGATTTCCGCAAGGCTCAAAGCATCGAGCACCAGCAGGAACGAACGCCCGTTCATGGCATCGAGGACGACCGAAAGGAGCACGCCTTCGCCTTCCCGCCTCCGGCCGGGGGCCGCCACGAATACCGGCTCGCCCGGGTAGCAGTGCTCGCGCCACCAGGACTGCGTCTCCCCCGTCGTAGCGTCGATCTTGACGATCGAGTCGAGGAAGTCCTGCTTATTCCGCCGCCCCACCCCCCAAACGTGGCGATAGGGACGCCCGGCGCACAGCTCGTAGTCGATGCGCGGAAGCTCGATCATCTCCTCTGCGACCTGGATGGCGAACACATCTGCGGATCCTTGCAGCTGCACGATGTAGCGGGTCAGGTGGCCGGTCGCATCGATGGGGTCGCACGCGCGCAGGCGCTCGAGGTAGAGCTGATCGATAATGGTAGCGTCGCGATAGGCGATGAGGTCGACGACGATGTTGTCGCCGTCCTCGAAGGCATTGACGTGGTGGAATGCGAAGGCGGGATCGGTCTCGACCGACTTCAGCAAGCCGGCGCCGTCCTTGTCGAATACGTGGATGCGCAGGCCGCGCTCGGGGCGCCAGCGGTAGTTGCGGATAAACGGTTCGAACTGGAGCCGAAGGCGCAAGGGATCGACGACGAGCGGAAACTCGAACAGCAAGAGATACCGCTCGGTCATGGCGAAGCTGTGCATGTAGGCGGGCCGCGCAACCGGCATCTCGGCGACGACGCGCTCCACTCCGCCGTTATCGTCGATGGCGAACAGCCGGTAGCGGCTCTTCAACCCGAACTCGATGACGTAGCTGAACTGGCACCCGCGCTTTGCATCGTGATGCGGATGCGCGATCGAGATGCTGCCGCCGATCATAGAGCTATACGCGTAGTCGCTAAGCGTCTCGAGCGTCTCGGCGTCGAAGCGCACGGGCAGCGTCGTCTCGGTGAAGGCGACCACCTCCCCGCCCACTGGATTGACGTTGACGTTGCAGTTGTCGGTGAGCTTCATCGGCTCGAAGACCGCGGCGACGCGCTGAAACAGCGTGCGGCAGGGATCGGTGGCGAACTCGCCGCGTACGAGCGCGCCTGCGGCCCGGGCCTCGCGGTAGGAGTTCGACTGCAGAAAGCGGTTGCGGTAGGAGACCTGGCCGTCGGCGAAACCGAACCGATGCAGCATGGCGAGGCCGTCGAACCAGTGATTGACGGTTTGGTGCTCGAGATCGAACTTGGCGGGGCCGGTGCGCAGGAGGGCGCCCGACAGCCAGGCCGGCATCTTGCCCGTGACGGGCAGCCGGTCGACGACGACCTCCTGGTCGAGGTCGGCAAAGCCTAGCGCGTAGGAGATGCGGTCGGAGCCTGCCATGGCGGCATCCTCAATCGCGAACGCAAAGAAACTATCAACGCCGGGCCACTCGAAGGCAATCCGGCGCCCCAGTCAACTTGCTGCAAATTGCATCAATGCGGGAGAGATGCCCGCGCGCAGCCTCAACCCCCAGCCGGCTTGCCGTCCCCGTAGCGCAGCACCCTCACCTTCTCCAGCGTGACGAGACCGCTGCCCATGATCCGCTCGAGCGTCGGCACGAAGGCATTGATCTTGTCCTCGGCGTCGACGATCTCGATGACGATGGGCAGATCCTGGGAGAGCCGCAGGATCTTGGTCGTGTGCAAGTGGCTCGAGCGCCCGAACCCGGCGGGCCCGCGCAGCACAGTGGCGCCGGCAAGCTTCTGCTCGCGCGCGGCGAGCACGATCGCCTCGTAGAGGGGCAGCTTCCCCGCGCGGTCGTCCTCACCGATGAAAATGCGCAGCAAGACCGCGTCGTTGGGTACGAGCATGGCTACACCCATTTCATGGTGTTGAAGTAGAGGGCGAGAATGTGCCCGAGCCACACGGCGAACAGGCACACGATGACCGAGGCCCCGATGTAAAGGCTGGCATAGAGCCACTCGCCATCGTTGACGAGATTGAGCGTCTGCAGACTGAACGAGGAGAAGGTCGTATACCCGCCCAAGAACCCGATCATCACGAACTGCCGCACCGTCTGGTCGACGAACATGCGGCCGTCCGGCGCGGTCAAGGTGGCGAAGAAACCGATGATGAGCGAGCCCAGAACGTTGACGAGCAGCGTTCCCCACGGGAACGTTTCGCCCATGAGGCGCGCCATGATTCCGGTGCTCCAGAAGCGCGCCATTCCGCCGAGCGCGCTGCCGAGCGCGATCCAAAGATAAAGCTGCAAGTGAAGTCTCCTGTCTCCGGGCTCACCGCGCGATAGGTCGCTCGGGGAGCGGCTGCGTGGCAGGAGTCATTAGCCCCATGGGATTCCCATGACGGGCGGTTCAGGGGGAACTCCATCCCCACCTCTTCGCCCGTCACCCATAGGCCCAGCCCCGGGGGCCGGTCAACGCGGCAGCAGCACGCAGCTATGCCGGCCGCTTATTCCGCCGCCTGCTTGTGGGCGGCAAGGACCTGATCGGCGAGTCGCCCGGTCAGCTCGGCCAGGTGATCGAACTTCGCCTTGTAGGTGCCGACACCGGACGTCGCCGAACGCAGATCGATGATGAGGCTCTCCATCTCGGCGGCCGGCATCTGCGCCTGCACCACGTCCCAGCCGCTCCAGCCCTCGCGCGCGTCAAAGCCGAGGATCTGGCCGCGGCGCTGCGAGATGATGCCGTTGATGCGCGCTGTTGCCTCGTTCGGTATGGCAATCTCCACCGCCATGATCGGCTCGAGCAGCACGGGCGCGCATTTCGGCATTCCCTCCGTCATGCCGATGCGGGCGGCTTGGCGGAAGGCCATGTCGGAGGAATCTACCGTGTGATAGGAGCCGTCGAGCAGGGTGACGGAGACATCGACCACGGGGAAACCCAAGGGCCCGTGCTGCAGGTAGTCCTTCACGCCTATCTCCACCGATGGGATGAACTGCCGCGGCACGACGCCACCGGTAATCTTCTCCGCGAACTGGAATCCCGAGCTGCGCGGCAGCGGCGCAATTTCCAGCACGACGTCGCCAAACTGCCCGTGGCCGCCCGATTGCTTCTTGTGGCGGCCGCGCACCTCCGTCGATTTGCGGATGGTCTCCTTGTAGGGAATGAGACGCGGCTGGCGCTCGACCGCGACGCCGTACTTGCGCTGCAGCCGCTCGGAGGCGACGCGCAGATGCATCTCGCCCTGGCCCAACAGCAGCATCTGATGCGTGTCGTGGTTCTGCTCGAGCGACAGCGAGGGGTCGTCCTCCATTAGTTTCGCGAGCGCGGCGGTGAGCTTCACCTCGTCCTTGCGGTCCTTGAGCGCAAGCCCGATACCGAACACCGGCTCGGGCGCGGGCGCCCCCTTGACCTGGACGACGCCGCCCTTGTCCGCAGTGACGGTCTCGCCCGACTTGATGCCTTCGAGCCGGCCCAGCGCGACGGTGTCGCCGGCGTGCGCGGGGCCGCGCTTGACGGGCTCCTCGCCGCGCAAGGCGAAGACGCCCGCGGCGCGCTCCTCCTTGCCGTCGGCGCCGAATACGGTCGTGCCGTCGGCCATATCGCCGGTCAGCACGCGCACGAGCGAAAGCTTGCCGCCGTGCGCGGTATGCAGCGTCTTGAGCACGTACGCGGCCGACTTGGCGTTCTCGAGCTTTAAGCGGCGCGCGGTGTCGGAGACGAGCGGCGCCTCGTGCCGTAGCGCCTTCAGCAGGCGGAAGATACCGTGGCCGTCTTGAGCGGAGCCCAGCAGCACCGGGCAGATAAGGCCCTTGCGCAAGTCGTCGGTCAGATCCTGGAAGATCTTGTCTCGCGGCGTCGGCGCATCCGACAGAAGCTGCTCCATCAGCTCGTCATCGTAGTCGGCGAGCTGCTCCAGCATGTGGAAGCGTGCCTCCTGCTTGCGCTCCGACACGCCGGCCGGGAGCTCGATCACCTCGGATGGCGCGTGGGTGCGATAGACGTAGGCACGCTCGGAAGCGAGATCGACGAAGCCGGTGGCGACGCCGTTCTCCCAGATGGGGATCTGCCGCAGCACGAGCGGCTTGGTGCTCGCGGGCTGCAGCACCGGGATCAGCTCGCGCAGCGGGACCTCGGAGGCGTCGATCTTATTCAGGAACAGGAAATGGGGGATGCCGCGGTCCTCGAGCTGCTTCAGGATGATCTGCAGCGCCGGGACGCGCTTGGGGTCGGGCTCGCACACGACCACGGCGGCATCGCACGCCGTGAGTGCCAGCGCGCCTTCATGCTGGAATTCGATGGAGCCGGGGCAATCGAGGAACGTGAACGTGTCGCCGAGGAAGCTCACGTCGGCGGCGTTGAGAGAGACGCTCATGCCATGGTCGCGGGCCTCGGGGCTCGCGTCGCCGACCGTCGACTTGTCGGCCACGCTGCCGGCCCGGGTAACGCCGCCGGTGCGGGCGAGGATGGCTTCGAGGAGCGTGGTCTTACCGCTTAAGTAGGGGCCGACGAGTGCGATGCAGCGGGAACGACCGCCGCCGTTGGCCCCCGATCTTGGGCCGTCGGACTGTCCCATTCTTTCCTCCCTTGGCTGGAGGCGCACGCCCGCAACGGCCGCGCACCCCCGCGCCTCGGTGAGGATCGCGGCTACCAGTTTTATGTTCGCGCCGCCCCGGGTGGAGCGCAAGCCCGACGCTGCACAAAAAAAGCTCGCGCCGGCGCTTAGCGAAGTTGTTCGTGCAAGCGCTATTGCATTGCACAAAATGCTGCTCAGATGCGCTCATCCGTATTGCGAAGCGAAATCGAAATTGCTTGGAACCAGATCGATTTTACCGCATTAATAAATTCGGTTGGTTCGCTTGGGGAGTCTTCGGGAGCGAGCCAATGGCGGCAAGGATCGCGAGGGGCTCCGATCCGCGGAACAGAGGCGTGCGATGAGTATGAAGGCGCTCATATCGGCGGCCCACGCGGCGGGCTACGCGATGGCGGCCGAAGACCTGGCCGAATACCGGCCGGCTCCCGTTTCCCCGGAGAAGAGGAAGAGCACCGCGCTCGTGGTGCGCACCGAGCCGAGCCTGTGGTCGGAAGTGAATGCCTTCCTCCGCTTCGACTGGCTGCGCGGCTGGTTCGTCGCTCACTGGCATCGCGGCGCCGCCGCCTAAGCTGCAAGCCACAGAATAAAGAGCGCTCCTACCGCGAGCGCCAGTCCTAGGCGCCAATAGATGCACGTCCGGCAGGGGCTGGAACCTTCAACTGACATTCGCTTCCACAGCGGCGGCCTTTAGGGCCGCCGTTCTAGCGCAGGTTGCCGCAAAACCGCTGAATGCGGCGGCAGGCTTCCTCGAGGAGCTCGCGCGAGGTCGCATAGGAGACGCGGAACGCCGGCGATCCGGCGAAGGCGGCGCCGTGCACGACGGCAACGCCCTCCTCTTCCAGCAACGCGGTCGCAAAATCCTCGTCGTTGGCAATGACCTTGCCCGATTTGGCCGTCTTGCCGATGGTCCCCGCGCAGCTCGGATACACGTAGAAGGCGCCTTGAGGTTTCGGGCAGCGCAAGCCGCTCGCCTGGTTCAGCATCGACACGACGAGGTCGCGCCGCTCGACGAACTTGGCGTTGTTCGCGGCGATGAAGTCCTGCGGGCCGTCGAGCGCCTCTACCGCCGCCCACTGCGTGATGGAGCACGGGTTCGACGTCGACTGCGACTGCAGCTTGCGCATGGCATTGATGAGCGACTCGGGACCGCCCGCATAGCCCAGACGCCAGCCGGTCATGCAGTAGGCCTTCGATAGGCCGTTCATGGTGAGCGTACGCTCCATCAGCTTCGGCTCGACCTCGGCCGGGGTGGTAAACTTCAGGCCGTCGTAGATCAGGTGCTCGTAGATGTCGTCGCTCAGCACCCACACGTGCGGGTGCCGCAGCAGCACATCCGTCAGCGCCTTGATCTGCTCTTTGGTGTAGGCGGCCCCCGTCGGGTTCGACGGCGAGTTGAAGATCAGCCACTTCGTCTTCGGCGTGATCGCCGCCTCGAGGCCCGCCCCGCTCAAGCGGTAGCCGTCTTCGAGCCGGGTCTCGGCAAACACCGGCGTGGCACCGGCGAGCATGACGATGTCGGCGTAGGAGACCCAGCAGGGTGCCGGAATGACGACCTCGTCGCCCGGATTGAGCGTCGCCAGCAGCGCATTGTAGATGACCTGCTTGCCGCCGGTGCCCACCGAGATGTTGGCGGGCTTGTAGTCGAGGCCGTTCTCGCGCTTGAACTTGCGCACGATCGCGGCTTTCAGCTCAGGGATGCCGTCGACGTCCGTGTATTTGGTCTTGCCTTCGGCCAGCGCCTTCACCGCCGCGGCCTTGATGTTGTCCGGCGTGTCGAAGTCGGGCTCGCCTGCAGATAGGCCGATGATGTCGCGTCCTGCCGCAGCGAGCTGGCGCGCCTTGGTCGACACGGCGATGGTTGCCGAGGGCTGAATTCTGTTCAAGCTGTCGGCGATGAAACCCATGGCCCGCGGCCCCTCTCTCTCTCTCAAAGCGCGCACTCGCGGCCCCTACTAACTACTGCGGGGTGCGACATCAATAGCGCCGGACCAACGCACGCGTGTGCACCCGTGCGCATTTCGTCGCCATATGCCTGCTCTCGCGGCGGTCAGTTACCTAGGGGACACAACCTGCGCACGCTTCGCGTTAATCAAGAGAATACTCAGCAATCGCCACATTCCCGGCCCAACCACGCCACAGAGCGGGGTGAAGATTCAGGGTGAAAGGCAGCGGATTGCATCCACACGGGAGAGGGCTTTGGCGATGTCCAGTGTCGAGATGGCGAAGATCGGGCCTCTGAAATTCGTGCTCCGCACGATGGCGGACGCGTTGATCGGGCTCGTGCTGTTCTTGGCGTTCGCGTTCGCAGTTGGCGCTTATGAAAGCCATTCGCCTGCAACCCACCGACTGGGCGGCATCCTCTCGGTCAGCTCCAGCGCCGGCGACCTGCTCAAATTCTCCCTCGACGACAGCCCGCTGATCGCGGCCGCCGTCGTCGCAACTGCGGTCCCGGTGCCGCATTCCGCCCCCGTGTCGGGGCTGCGCAACACCAACCGCGACACTGCCTATTTGCTGCTGGCCGGCATCTTTTCCGCGCTGGTTGCCTTCAACCTTGCCTTCTTCAGACACCTCCGCCGCGAGTACGCCTCCCCGCGGTGAGGTGCGTGGAGGAGAGGCTCGGGCTCTGCTGGGAGCCCTTGACGGTCTCTCCTCCACTCCTAACATTTGGTAATGTGGCCTTAAGGTCTGCTAATTAACTCCTGAATTCCCTGCATTTGCGGGGAATTGGCTCGAACCCGGAGCGAATCATGGCGAGACGTCCCCTGCGGCTGACGAACCTGCCGGTCTTGGCCTTGGGCATCGTAGCGGCCGGTGTCGGCATCGCTGCCATGACGCTGGGGAGCAGCGAGACGGTCGTCGAGCGCGGTTTTGCGCGCGCTCTCGCCTCGCGGGCCGAGGTGCCGGCCAGCATACAGATCGCCGCGCCGGCCGTTGCCGGAAGCGAGCAATTCTGGCTCTCGCACGTCGTCCACGACGCCGGCGCGCCGTTCGCCAAACCGGTGGCGGTCGGCGACCGCGTCACCATCACCTCCGGCGGCCGTGAGCGGGTTCTCTACGTCATGACGGTCGACAAGCTCGACCGCCAGATCGTGCCGATTTCGTCCGAGCGCCCGACGCGGCTTCTGCTCGTGACCTGCCGCGATCAGGCCAACCCCGAAAGCCGGCCCGTCCGCTTCCTGATCGAGGCCGACGACGAGCTGCCGGTGCTGTCGTCCGCCAAGGCCGCCCGAGCCCTCTGATCATCAGCCGCTGCTGGATCAGCACTGTCACGCCCGCGCTATGATCGCGGGCGTAGGCTGTTGCCTGCCCGGCGCCCTGTCATGATAGGGTGATCCCGCCGCGATGGGAGCGCGGGCAGCGGTATCGAGGGGGACTTCAGTCATGCGGCTCAACCCACCGAGCATTGCCATCTTCCTCGTCGCGCTGACGCTGGCGCTGTTGGCGCTCATCACCAAGATCGGCATCGTCGGCGTGCCAAAGTACCTGCCGCATCAGGAATTCTGGCTGGCGATCACGGCCTACATCACGCTGATGGTCGGCAACCTCGTGCGTGGGCTCTAAGCCGGCGCCCCGCCTCACCAGGGGATCGGTTTCCGGTCGCGGAAGAAACCGCCCGTGGGGCCGTCCGCCGGCAGCGTCGCCAGCCACACCGCCGTCTCTGCGCCCTTCTCCACCGTGCGCGTCGCGTTGGGACCGCCCATGTCGGTGCGCACCCAGCCCGGGCACATGGCGTTGATTTTGATGTCGCCCGGCCCGAGCTCGGCCGCGGTCAACCGCGTCAGCGCGTTGAGCGCCGCCTTCGACATGCGATAGGCCGGGTAGCCCGCGCCCATGTCGGAGAGCTGCCCGGCCCCGGAGGACAGATTGACCACACGGCCGTAGCCGCGCTCGCGCATGCCGGGAACGATCGCCTCGATCATGCGCAGCGGCCCCACGGTGTTGGTGGCGAAGGTCAGCATCACGAGGTCGATTGGCGCCTCGAACACGCTGGCGTCCTCGGGGTTGAAGCCCTCCTTCAAGATGGCGGCGTTGTTGACGAGCACATCGATGCGGCCGAAGCGGGAAAGCACGTCGGCGACGCCGGCACGCACGCTCTCGCCGTCGGTCACGTCGATGGCGATGACCGGCACCTCGACGCCCTCCAACGCAAGCCGAGCGGCCGCGGCCTCGCCTTTGGCGAGATCGCGCGAGGCAAGCACCACGTTGAGACCACGGCGCGCGAGCTGGCGCACGATCTCGAGCCCGATGCCGCGATTGGCGCCGGTGACGATGGCCAGTCGCGGTTCTGCCATTTCAGGCCCCTTTGGCGTTGACCATCATTCTCCGCACGCCGGTCTCAGAACAGAAGTAAAAGCGATCCAAAGGCCGATCGAAATGGTCGCGAACGCACCCAGCGTCATGAACATTGACGAGTAGCCAAAGAGCTGCGCAATCCAGCCCCCGAGCGCCGGGCTCAACGAGGCCCCAATTCCCTGGGCCGTCATCACCGCGCCTTGACCCACGTTGATGCGGCCTGTGCCGTTGAGAACGCGCGCAACGAGCCCCGGCACAGCGACGCTCTGTAAGCCTGCTCCCACACCATCGAGGATCTGAACGGGATAGACTCCCCAGGGCACGAGCAGATAAGCGGCCACGACGCCCCGGATCGGCAACGCAATGAAAGAGATGAGCATGACGAGCCAGTAACCTTTAGCCTCTGCAAGCCGCCACGCGATGATCGAAGCAAGGATCATCGTCGCCTGCGCCACTACGACCGTCAAAGCGACAAAGCCGGGACCATTGGCGTGAGCGTCTTTGACCACCGCCATACCGTAGAGCGGCAGCATAGCGGCGTTGCCGAGATGGAAGGCAAGTAGCGCTGCAGCAAGCACCATCAGCGGGCTGCATTCAATCAGCACACGATAGCCGCTGACCTTGGTGCCTTCCTCATCCTCCTTGAGGCCGCGCGCTGCCCCGTAGTCGATCAGATCGGCGGGGATCAGAAACACCGAAGCGATGGAAAGCGTGCCGAACACTGCGGCAAGGACGAAGATCGCCGGATATCCGAAAGTCCAGCCGGCGAGGCCCGAAAGCGCCGCACCGACCATGTTACCAGCGTGGTTGAATGCTTGATTGCGCCCATTTTGCCGATTGAACCCGCGCTGGCGCACGATGCCGAGGGTGATGGCGTTGACGGCGGGTACGATGGCAGCTCCCGCGACGGCTGAGCCGACCTGGGAGAGCGCAATGACCCAAAAGGTTTGCGACACGAGGACGACCGCGGATGCGATCACGCTGCACAGGCCGGCGACGATCACGGCGGCTCGTTTGTAATGCGTTTGGTCGATGAAGGCACCGGCCGGCGCGGTCATCAGCATCCCGGCCACGCCTCCCACCGTCATCACCGTACCGATGTATCCGCTGTCCCAGCCGTGGGCGAGAAGGAAGACGCCGAGAAACGGTCCGATCCCCGCCTGGATGTCGGCCATGAAAAAGTTGAGAGCGAGCAGCGGCCAGGGGGCTCGTTTGACTTCGTTGGTTGGGCCCTTGTGAGCAACCGGACGCTGCATATCGGCTTCTCGACGGCTGGACGCGCCAACAGTCCCCAGTCTAGTTAAGTTCCGGCGGATAGACTTCGACGTTCGTCGAACAATGGCCGGGCGCGATACCCTCATGCGGTGGCAGGCAAGTCTGGGAAGCCGATCTTGCTCGCATTGATAACTCCGAGCCCGCCAGCAGGGTTCCCGGCCCGCCCGGTTGCCGCACTCACGATGTGCAAATCATCTCAAGCCCCCTTGCCGTTGAAGACGAAGAACGCGCCGGCCGCGATCAGCGCGAAGCCGAAGAATTGGTTGAGGCCGAGCGGCTGCTTCAGATAGAGCGCCGAGAAGCCCGCGAACACGACGAGCGTGATCACCTCCTGCATCGTCTTCAACTGGGCGGCCTCGTAGACCGAGTTGCCCCAGCGGTTGGCCGGCACTGCGAGGCAATACTCGAAAAAGGCGATGCCCCAGGAGACAAGGATCACCAGGAGGAGCGGCTTGTCCTTGAAGCGCAGGTGCCCGTACCAGGCGAAGGTCATGAAGACGTTCGAGCAGAACAGCATTACGATCGGCGTCAGATAGGCCTGGAGATTGGCAAGCGGCATAGGTTGCACCCATCGATATGGCGAAGCGCCCCACTTAGCCCTCGGTCCATCAGGGTGTCGAGGCGACACTGAGGACGGGTGCGAGCCGCGGTGCCGCACCGACGGAATCGGCCGCGCACGCGCGTTGGGTTGCTTAAGGGGCCGAGCGCTCCCAATTCCATTGCATCGGTCGAGGATCCCAAAGCGATGTCGCGCATCTTGACCCCACAGATCGGTCGCCGGCAGGTAGTCCGTGGCCTTTCGGCGGCCGCCGCTGTTGCGCTCGTGCCGGGGGCGCGCCTGGCGCAAGCGGCCCCAAAGCTCGTAGCCACACCGTCACAGACCGAAGGGCCGTTCTACCCAACCGACTGGTCCGGCGATGTGGACAACGATCTCGTCGTGGTGACCGGCGAGGCCGCGCACGCGCAGGGACAGATCACCCACATTTTAGGCCGCATCCTCGATACCTCGGGCGCGCCCATCCCCGATGCGGCAATCGAAATCTGGCAGTGCGATGCCACGGGCATCTATCGGCATCCGCGCGACACGCACTTTTTCCGCAAGCGCGACGGCGGCTTCCAGGGCCGCGGGCGTGCGCGCTCCGCAGCAGACGGCGGATACACCTTTCGCACCATCAGGCCGGTCGCCTATCCCGGACGCACGCCGCACATCCACTTCGCGGTCTCCGCGCCCGGCCGGCCCCACCTCATCACACAAATGTACGTCGCCGGCGAACCGTTAAATGCGCGCGACGGCATCCTCAATGGGATCGCCGACAGGCGCCAGCGCGACAGCGTCATCGTCAAGCTCGAGCCCGGCGCAGGCATCGAGCCTGGCGCGCTCGCCGGCACATTCGACATCGTGCTCGCGGGCTAGGCGGCCGCCGCCGTTGCGGACTACGGCTGCTCCGGCCCGAGCGCCAAGGTCACCTGCCACTGAGTCAACGCCTCGCGCCAAAGGAGAGGGGCTTGTCATGTCTCTCTCTTTTTTTGCCCGCCGCCGGGCTTTTGGGGCGAGGACCCGAGCTTGCCGGTGAGGAACTGCGCCTCGCCGTTGCCGAACGACCAGTCGGCATCCGTGTTCTCCACGATGCTGATCATCACGTCGCTCGGCGCGACGCCGCATCGCTTCTGCAGGGCTGCGCACAAGAGCCGGTAGAATGCCTGCTTCTCGGCCGTCGTGCGGGGCCGGCTCGTGACCTGCACGACGACCACCTTGTCGGTGCGCTCGATCCCGAGCCCCGTGTCCTCGATGCGCAGGCGGCTCTTATCGTGCTCGACTACGATCTGATAGCGGTCGCGGACAGGCACACGAAAGGCTTCCAGCACGGCTGCGTGCGCGGCGTCGAGCAGGTCGGCGATCTCTTTGTCGGTGCGGCCCTTGATGAGGTCGAAGCGTATGAGCGGCATCGCAAGCTCCTCGCGTTGGGAGCATAGGCCAGCCACGATGCGAGCTCCCGGTCAAACCGCGGATTTTGGGCAAGCCTCACCACACGCCCGGCACCAGCCGGTAGCGGACGCGGGCGGCGTAGGCCTCATAGCCCTCGAGCTCGGCTTTGAGCGTGTCCTCCTCGGGCACGGCGCGAAAGCCGAGCAGCGCCACCAGCGCCGCCCCCCACACGAGCCCCCACCACGAGCCGAGCAGCAACGGCGTGCCGACGATCAGCGGCACGGCGCCCGCGTACATCGGGTGGCGCACATAGGCGTAGGGCCCGGTCGAGACGACCTGGTGCTTGCGCTCGCTTTGGATCTTCACGACGGGGGCCGCGAAGGTGTTCGCCTTCAGCACGGCGTGGAAGGCATAGAGCCCGAGGGCGATCACGAACGCACCCGCCACCTGCAGCCACAAGGGTACGTGCGACCACTGGTAGCGCGCGTCGAGCCCGATGAGCACGTACTGGCTCATCCACAGCGCGAAGAACACGGAGATCAGGATCTTGTCCCAGCTCTTCTGGTCCTTCTGGATGGGGGAGGCCATGCGCTCGCGCAAGAGCGCCGGGTCGCGGCGGCCGATGGCAAATCCCGACAGGAGGCCGAGGATGCCGAGCTCGGCGAGGAAGATCCAAGCCTGTGGCCAGGCCAACGTGCCCGCCGCGAGAAACAGAAGCGCCCCAGTGATCCCGAGCCAAATGGCGGTCTGGACCAGCATGCGCACGACGAGGCTAGGGCTGACGGCCATCGGCTACTCCTCTCGATGAAATGCTGGCGGGATGGATTACATGCCGCTTACGGCGGCTCTTTGAAGGGAATTGTTACGCATTTTTCCCGTTGAGTGTGCCAGCGCGCAACTGGTTGTAGCAGCCTACCTGCGCTAGGAACTCGACCAGGCGGCGGATCGCGTCCGATCCGCCGCGGGAGCAGGAGCTATCCATGGCACGGATGACTACGATCGGATTGGCCTGCGCGATCGCGCTTTGTGGCGCGCTGGCCGCCACATCGGCCGAAGCCGGCTGCCGCCGCGCGGGCGGCGAGGCGACCATGATCACCAAGGACCTCGCGGTATTCATGGCCAACGCGGCGTTGAAGAACTCCATCGCCGATCACGGCGAGCGTCCGAAGGGCCCCGTCACGGTCTCTTGTAAGGGCGACACCTTCACCACCACCTGCCACGCGCGCCGCGAGGCCTGCAAGTAGCAGTCCGGTTTTCAAGCGGGGAGAGGCCGGCGGCTTTGCCGTCGGCGCGTCTTTGCGCGCGTGATCGATCTTTACCTGCCTGCTCTGCCGGCGGCAGGCTCCAAATGCGGGACTTGCAACAGAGCGGAAATAGCGGCCGCGCTTTGCGGCCGGCTGATGTAGTACCCTTGCACCTCGCTGCATCCTTCAAGGCGCAGAAGATCCAGTTGCTCCCTCGTCTCAACGCCCTCGGCCGTGGTCTTCATCCCAAGATCGCGCGCAAGGCTCACGACCGCCCGAATGATCGCCGTCGAGCCAGGGCTGCAGCCAAGATCGGCAACGAAGCTCTTGTCGATCTTGATCTTGTTGAACGGGAAGGATCGCAAGTAGCTGAGGGACGAATACCCCGTGCCGAAATCGTCGAGCGCGATTTGGATCCCGACAGCATTCAACTCCTGCAAAGCGGCCCGTACCGACCGTTGGTTTGAGAGCAGGACCGATTCTGTGATCTCGAGCTCTAATCGCCGCGGCGGGACAGATGTTCTGTTCAGCGTTCGAATGACGTTGAACACGAACCTCTCTTGCCGAAACTGGCGCAGCGACAAATTGATCGCCACCTTGATCTGAGGAGGCCAGGTGGCGGCGCACAGGCAGGCCTCGTGCAGTACCCAACTGCCGATATCCTCGATGAGGCCGGTTTCTTCTGCGACGGGAATGAAATCGTCAGGGGTGACCGTTCCCCATCCCGGACGGTGCCAACGCAAAAGTGCCTCGACCGTTGTTACGTCTCCGCTCTCAAGATCGATGATGGGCTGATAGACGAGCTCGAAGGAGGGCCTCTCAACCGCAAGCCGGAGATCGTTCTCTAAAGCCCGGCGCGTCTGCAGCGCCGCGTCCATTTCCTGCGTAAACAACTGGAAGCGTTTGCGCCCTTCGCCTTTTGCCCTGTAGAGCGCGAGGTCGGCCTTGCGCAGCAGCTCCTCCGGATCGTCTCCGTCGTCCGGCATGCGCGCGATCCCGGAGCTGGCGCTGATGCGAATCTTGTGGGACTCGATGTGAAAGGGATGCGCGAAGGCGGCGATAACGCTCATCGCAAGCGCGCTTATCTCGCCCAGATCCTCGACCGCGTCCTGTAAGATCGCAAACTCGTCTCCCCCCAATCGAGCGACGCTCGCACCGTTTGCCGCGCACGCCACGAGACGCTCGGCGACCGCCCGCAGCAGCCGGTCTCCGACGCTGTGCCCGAGCGTGTCGTTCACACCCTTGAAATCATCGAGGTCGATGTAGTGGATTGCCACGGATCGCTGCGAGCTACGGGCCGCGGCAAGGGCCTCCAAAACCCTGTTGTGGAAGGATGCGCGATTGGGGAGGCCGGTCAGCGGATCACGATATGCCAGATCGTGTATCTTCGCTTGAGCCTCCTCATGCTCGATTGCGATGGCGCAGTAATGCAGACACGTCGCAACGATTTGCCGCTCGAGAGGGCCCGGACCGCGCGGCGTCAGGTAATAGAACGCGAACGTCCCGATGACGCGGCCGCCGCCCGAGGTGATCGGGCTCGACCAGCAGGCTCGCAAACCAACGGGGAGCGCCAAGCTCTTGTAGTCAGCCCACAGCGGATCGCTGGCAATGTCGGTGACCTCGACCGGCTCGTTGCGGTAGGCGGCGGTGCCGCACGAGCCGGCCGTGGGGCCGATTGCCAGCCCGTCCACGGCCTTCGAGTAGTGCTCCGGAAGGCTCGGGCTCGCCAAATGCTGCAGTCTGCCGCTCTCATCGACGGCCAAAACCGAGCACAGAGTGAAGGGGACGATCTCCTCCACTCGCCGGCAAAGAAGACCCATCGTTTCCGATAAAGGTGAGCCGGTGGCGACGGCCTTGAGTATCTCACGCTCAAGATTTCTCACCAGCGCGTCGGCAAGCTGCCCGCTCGCTTCCCGCGTCTCCGCGGCACCGACCGTATGCCCCGCTGCCATTAAGTTCGAACGGCCTCCGACAGAGCAACGCTCAACTCAATTCGCCTCAATTCGCCTTAGTCAGCTCTGCGGATATGAAAGGACGTTGCATAAATTGTTTTGCATTTTACGTAACAGCTCAAAGCCGCTCTCGTTCATCCGTACTAGGTGCGACCGAGTGCAAAGCTCACGGCTTACAACCTAACCTCTGAAACTGAATCGTCCTCGGCCTTAGGCTACTGCCGGCCGGGGGCGCTCTCGCGCTCGAAACTGAGCATCCGGCTCACGTTCTCGGCGAGCGCAGCCTCGTCGAAGGTCGGCAGCGAGCAGATCTTGTTGGCGCAAGCAAAGGCCGCGGGCTGATCGAGCTCGGGGTAGCGCACGTCCGGGTTCGGCAGCGGGCCCTCCCGCTTGTCCCACCAGTCGAGCCGCTTGTAGAGGGCCGGATAGGCGAGGCCGGCCTTGTGCAGGAGCACCGCCTCGGGAGCATCCTTGTGGCCCACAATCGTAATGTGCGTCGGCTCGCGGGTGAGCTCCTGGTCGGCGAGCAGGACGCCGGCGGCCGCCCATGGCGAGGTGCCTGCCTCGGCGGCCGCTGCGAGATAGCGGGCGCCGTGCTCGGCCAATGCGTGATAGCTCTCCTTGCCGAGGTAGCGGTAGAGCCGGTTCGCTAGGCGCGTCGCCGCGACCTGCTCGTCCAGGGGCTTCGATGTCTTCAGGAAGGCGCCGGTCGCGGCCTCGGGTGCGAGCGTGGTGCGAAAGCCGCCGGCCTCATCCTTGAAGCGCGCGGCGATGAACTCGCCGGCGCGGTCGGCGACCCCGAGCCAGGCGCGGTCACCCGTGGCGGCGTAGAGATCGAGCGCGGCCGCCCCCATGGCGAGCGTGTCGCTCAGGAAGGGGCCGCCGCGGTCATGCTCGCCATGAGCGAAGCCGCCGCCCGCAAGCGAGCGATGGGCCAGGATGAACTCGGCAGCACACAGGGCGGAACGCAACGCCTCCTCGTCCCCTGTCGCAGCGTAGACGGCAACGAGGCCGCTGATGGCCCAGCCGTTCTCGCGCGCGTACACGTTGCGATCGATGCGCGGCTCGCGGCCGAGCTTCGCGCGCTCCAGGGCGGTGTAGGCGTAGAACTCCTTGCCGGGCAGCTCGGCGTCGACATCAGCATCCTGGCTGGTGAAGAAAGCGCCGTCGGGTCCCTGCAGCTTCGTCAGCAGGAAGCGTTTCAGATCCTGTGCCGCCTTCAGGTACGCGGGCTCCTTCCACAGCGCGTATGCTTCGGCGTACTGGCGCAGAGCGCTCGCCTGATAGAACATGATCTTCTCGTAGTGCGGCGAGGACCAGTCGACGGCATCCGAGTACTGGAAGATGCCGCCCCATGCGCGGTCGATGAGAGCGAGCGCCGCGTCCAAGGTCTGCCGCGCCCTGACCTGAGCCTCCTTGTCGCCCCGCTCCGCTGCCGATAGCAGCAGGTCCATGCCGTCGGCGTCGATGAACTTGTGCTCCTCGCCCCAGCCGCCGAAGCGCGCATCGTAAAGGTCGCGGCTGCGGCCCATGAGCTCCGCGCGCTGTGTGCCGCCGAGCAGCGCATCGGCGGCCGGCACCACCTCGCGTTGCGCACGAACCGAAGGCCCGGGCGAAGGATCGGCGATGACGGCCGCGAGCAGCGCGGCCATGGCCGCGGGTTCGAAATAGCCGCGCCGCTTGACGATCTCGGAGCCGTCGGGCGCGAAGATAATGGTCGCCGGCCAGCCCCAATCGCCGTAGCGGCTCGACAGATCGGGCGAAGCATCCTGGTCGACGCGCACGGTCAGGTATTTCGCCTGCAAGAGCCCGACCACCTTGGGATCCTGGTAGGTGGTCTCGGCCATGACGTGGCACCAATGGCACCACACCGCCTCGAGATCGAGAATGACGAAGCGCTGCTCGGCGCGCGCACGCGCAAACAGGGCCTCGTTCCAGTCCTCCCAATGGAGGGGACCGTCCTCGGAGCCCGCCGCCAATGTCGTGGAAAGAAAGATCGCCAGCGCCGCTCTGATCATCAGCCGCATGTGGTCCTCGCCTCCGTATGCCCCCCGATACGGGACGGGCGAGGCGCGAGTTTCACAGGGACCGCCGCCGGCCGAGCAGCGCGCGCTTGAGCCTCACCCGCGCTTGAAGTCGAAATGCATGCCCTTGACGGGAACCTCGCTCGTCGAGATTGCGATCGAGACCGTTTGGCTCGCGGCGGAGAAGGCGACCGTCATGCTGCCAGCGACACCGCCGCGGAAATTGAGGCGCAGGTTGCCGGGGTTGAGCGTGCCGGACGCATCGCCCGAGGCATTGTAAGTGCGCTCCTCCCAGCTCCCGTCCACCTTGCCGCCGGCGTAGCTCAAGTGGCTGCGCAGCTCGAACTTGCCCGAAGGACCGTTGCAGCGGAGCGCGGTGGTCAACGCGTTGCCGTCGGCCGAGCTCGTGTAATAGGCGTTGCAGGTGAGTGTCTCGTTCCGGCCGTCCTTGAAGCTCAAGGCTCCGCCACCGACCCAGCTCCCCTTCACCGCCTCGAAGGGCGTTGTCGCCGCCCCGGCCGGACAAACCGTCAGCGCCAAGGCGAGCACCGACGTAATCTTCGCTGCGGACATAATGGATGCGTGCTGCCGTCTTCTGGACATCGTAACCCCCTGATGCGCTGAAGCGATTCCTAGCGCGTGCGCCGCCTATGGCTGCGGCCCGCGCCGATGGCCACAGCCGAGTACGGCCCCGGCGCTTGCGCTGTTACCTAGGGAACAGATCCCCGATCACAACGCGAACAAAGTCTCTTGTTTATCCACCGCGCTCGACACAGGGGGAGAGCCGCCGTGACCATCCGCACCATTGTGCTCGCTGCCGCCGCTGCCGCTTTCGCCGCTGCGGCGCCGGCCCGAGCCGCCGATCTGGCGAAAGCCGAGAGCGGCCACTACGCATTGGACAAGAGCCACGCGAAGGTGGTGTTCTCGATCAATCATCTGGGCTTCTCGACCTATTATGGCTTCTTCCCCGATTTGAGCGGGACCCTCGACCTCGACCCGGCCACGCCCGCCAAGAGCGCGCTCAGCGTGACGATCAATGTCGCGGGCATGGTCACCACGGACCCCAAGCTCGACGCCAAGCTCAAATCGGACGCCTTCTTCGACACGGCCAAGTTTCCCAAGGCGACGTTCAAGTCGACGGCCATCGAGGTCACGGGCGAAGGCCGCGGCAAGCTCACCGGCGACCTCACCTTGCACGGGGTCACGAAACCGGTGACCCTCGACGTCACCTTCAACGGCGCCGGCACTCCGCCGATGACGCAGCTCTACGTCGTGGGCTTCGATGCCGCAGGCACGCTCAAGCGCTCGGATTTCGGCATCAAGAACTTCGTCCCGCTCGTCGGCGACGAGGTGATGCTGCGGATCAGCTGCGAGTTCGATCGTGCGCAGCAGCAGCACTAACCAACGACTCCTCGCGCAAACTCTCTGCGCCGCGCTCGCACTACTGCTGCTGTTGCCGGGAACCGCGAGCGCGAGCGACTGGAAGGTCGTGGCAGGAACGAGCTGGCTCGGCTTCACAGGCGCCGCGTCGGGTGCGCCGTTCGAAGGGCACTTCTCCCGGTGGGACGCACAAATCAGCTTCGACCCCGGCAAGCCGGAGGCCGGCCGCGTCGCCGTGACCGTCGAGATGGCGAGCGCGGTCACCGGGGACAAGGAGAAGGATCAGGCGCTCCCGCAAGCCGCCTGGTTCGACGCCAAGGCATTTCCCCACGCCACGTTCACGGTGCAGTCGTTCCAGGCCAAGGGCGGGCACGACTACGACGCCATCGGCACGCTCGCCCTGCGCGGCGTGACGAAGCCGATCGTGATGCCGGTGACGATCGAGGTCGACGACAACACGCTGCATGCCACTGGCCGCCTCGATCTCATCCGCACCGACTACGGCGTCGGACTGACGACCGGCGCCCAGTGGGTCGCGCTCGAGGTGGTGGCGGCCTTCGACGTCACGGCCGAGCGGCTGCCGTGAGCCGCTGCGGGCGTCCGCGGATCAACGGCGCTACTTGCACTTGACCGACTTCACGCTGTCGAGCCCCCACCAGGCGTCCATTTCCTGGTGAATCTTGCCGGTCGCGGTCACCGTCTTGCCGACGGCGCAGTTTCCCAGAGCTGCTTTCGGCAGCCCGGTGATGAAGGAGAAGCAGTGGTCGGTGCCCTCGTTGTCGACGGTAATGAAGAGCTGCTTGGGGTTGTCTTCCTGCGGCTCGATCTCCTTGATCTTGGCGGTCATCGTCGCGGCCTCTCCCGCCTTGTCGGCGAGCTCGCCGAAATTGCATTCTCGGGCCGCGAGCGGGGAAGCAGAGAACGCGCCTGCGCTCAGGACAAGGCCGAGGCCAAGAATTCGAACGCTCACGGAAGATCCCCCCTCTGATCCCACAGCGATGCGCCGGTCGCGCAGTGCCGGCTCACCAGCGGCACCTTTTGCAACGTGCGGGGATAAGGTTCCATCACTTGCGCGGGCGCGTGACAAGGGTCGGCGCGCGTTTCCCTGTCGATTCCCAGTGAGGCCGTGGCCTGGCGGCTCGGCTTGAGCAGCGGGACGGCGCACGCCATATTCGGGCCATGCCCCCTCCCCCCAAGGATCCCGACAAGCTGCCAAAGCCGCGCGCCTCCCGCGGCAAGTCCGGCAAGCCGCCGGCGCCGCCGCCGGAGACGGCCGCCGGGACGCCGCAGACGCGCGCCTTCGCCGAGGCGCCGCAGCCGTCGTTCGACGCTGGCGCACCTGCGCGTCCGACGTTGCCGGCGCTGCGCCAGCAGGGCCCGCGGCCGCCCGCGCCGGGCGAATCCGTGTCGCGCTATCTCGACGCGCTGCTGGCCAAACCCGCCGAGCGCTCGGCCCGTGCCAAGGAGATGCTCCTGCAGCAGCCAATGCTCGCCACGCACCCCCTCGTCTCCGGCGACCAGCCCCTGTTCACGCCGCACCGGCCGCCGCGCCCGGAGAAGTCCGAAGGCGGCGTGCGCTTCAGGCTCGTGTCCGAGTACGAGCCGAAGGGCGACCAGCCGCAGGCCATCGCCGAGCTCGTGAAGGGCGTCGAGGCCAATGAGCACAGTCAGGTGCTGCTCGGCGTCACCGGCTCCGGCAAGACCTACACCATGGCGCAGGTGATCGCCGCGACCCAGCGCCCAGCGCTCGTGCTCGCCCCCAACAAGACGCTCGCCGCCCAGCTCTACGGCGAGTTCAAGGGCTTTTTCCCCGACAACGCGGTCGAGTACTTCGTCTCCTACTACGACTACTACCAGCCCGAAGCCTACGTGCCGCGCACCGACACCTACATCGAGAAAGAAAGCTCCATCAACGAGCAGATCGACCGCATGCGTCACGCGGCGACGCGCGCGCTCTTGGAGCGCGATGACGTGATCATCGTGGCAAGCGTGTCGTGCATCTACGGCATCGGCTCGGTCGAGACCTACACGGCGATGACCTTCACCGTGCGCACGGGCGAGCGGCTGTCGCGCCAGCAACTGCTGGCCGACCTCGTCGCCCTGCACTACCGCCGCAACGACGCCGCCTTCGTGCGCGGCTCCTTCCGCGTGCGCGGCGACACGGTGGAGCTGTTCCCGGCCCACTTGGAGGACCGCGCCTGGCGCATCTCGCTGTTCGGCGACGAGGTGGAGGCCATCACCGAGTTCGATCCGCTGACCGGGCAGAAGACGGACGAGCTGGCGCTGGTCAAGATCTACTCCAACTCGCACTACGTGACGCCCAAGCCGACGCTGCAGCAGGCGATCAAGTCCATCAAAGCCGAGCTGAAGCAGCGGCTCGATGAGCTCTACGCCACCGGCAAGCTACTTGAGGCGCAGCGGCTCGAGCAGCGCACGCTGTTCGACATGGAGATGATGGAGGCGACGGGAAGCTGCGCCGGCATCGAGAACTACTCGCGCTACTTGACCGGCCGCAATCCCGGCGAGCCGCCGCCGACGCTGTTCGAGTACCTGCCCGACAATGCGCTCGTTTTCGTGGATGAGAGCCACGTGACGGTGCCGCAGATCGGCGGCATGTTCCGCGGCGACTACCGGCGCAAGGCGACGCTCGCCGAGTACGGCTTCCGCCTGCCCTCGTGCATGGACAATCGTCCGCTGCGCTTCGAGGAGTGGGACGCCATGCGCCCGCAGACGGCGTTCGTGTCGGCGACGCCCGGCGGCTGGGAGCTGGAGGAGACCGGCGGCGCCTTCGTCGAGCAGGTGATCCGCCCGACCGGTTTGACCGATCCCCCGGTCATCGTGCGCCCGGCCAAGACCCAGGTCGACGACCTGCTGCACGAGGTGCGCGAGGTGGCGCGGGCCGGCTACCGCACGCTGGTGACGACGTTGACCAAGCGCATGGCCGAGGACCTGACCGAGTACATGCACGAGGCCGGTATCCGCGTGCGCTACATGCACTCCGACATCGAGACGCTGGAGCGCATCGAGATCATCCGCGATCTCAGGCTCGGCGCCTTCGACGTGCTGATCGGCATCAACCTGCTGCGCGAGGGCCTCGACATCCCGGAGTGCGGGCTCGTCGCCATCCTCGATGCGGACAAGGAAGGCTTCCTGCGCTCGGAGACCTCGCTCATCCAGACCATCGGGCGCGCGGCCCGCAACGTGGATGGCCGCGTGATCCTCTACGCCGACCACGAGACCGGCTCCATGGCGCGTGCCATCGCCGAGACCGACCGCAGGCGCGAGAAGCAGGTGGCCTACAACGTGGAGAACGGCATCACGCCCGAGAGCGTGAAGAAGAACATCGCCGACGTGCTGGCCTCCGTCTACGAGCAGGATCACGTGACGGTGGACACCGGCCTCGCCGAGGCGCCGCTCGTCGGGCACAACCTCGCCGCCGTGCTCGACGAGATGGAGCGGCGCATGCGCGAGGCTGCGGCCGACCTGGAGTTCGAGACGGCGGCGCGCCTGCGCGACGAGATCAAGCGCCTGCGCGAGACGGAGCTCGCGATCTCGGATGATCCCTTGGCACGGCAGACCGACGTGGAAGGCCGCGCCGGCGCCTACAAGGGCGTGCGCAAATATGGTCCCCCACCCCGGCCCTCCCCCTCGAAGGGGGAGGGAGGGAAAACGGGAGGGCGGGACACCGCTTCCCGCGGTAAGGCAGACGACGATTCCGCCTTCGTCCCCTCCCCCCTTGCGGGGGAGGGTCAGGGTGGGGGGTCGCGCATCGCGACGGAGTACGAGCCGGTGCAGCCGACCTACGCGCAGTCGAGCGCGCGGCCGGCGTCGGGCTCCCGCATCAAAAAGCCGTCGCTCGACGACATGGGCCCCGGCACCGACCGCCCTGTTCCCGCGCGGGCGCCCAACATCGATCCGCGCACCAAAGCGGGCGCATTCGGCGAGCAGGTGCGTGGGCCGCACAAACCGACGCTCGACGAGATGGGCCCGCATGCCTCGCTGTCGGTGCCGGCGGGACTGCGCCCGACGCGGACCGTCGACGTGCCGACGGATAAAGAGAAGCGCGGTCGCCGCGGCCGTCCGCGCAAGACTGGGCGCCCGGGGCAGTAGCTACCCTATCAATTCTGGAAGGGAGGGTCGGATGAGGATCCTAGCGAGCATCATGTTTATCGCGATCGCGCTTGCGAGCGGCGCCCGCGCCGACGACCTGACGTGCCTCAGCACCACGTTTCGAGTCGTCGGAGCCAACGACAAGGTCTGCGTGAGCGCGTTCGACGACCCCAAAGTGCCCGGCGTGACCTGCCACATCAGCCAGGCGCGGACCGGCGGCCTCAAAGGCACGTTCGGATTGGCCGAGGACCCCTCGCGCTTCTCCATTGCGTGCCGTCAGGTAGGACCCGTCAGCGTCGACTTGGCGTCGCTGCCCGGCGAGGAGAAGGTGTACTCGGAGAGCACATCCCTGTTCTTCAAGCACACGCACATCTTCCGCATCGTAGACAAGAAGCGCAACACCCTCGTCTACGTCGCCATCAGCGATCGGGTCATCGAGGGCTCGCCCCAGAACTCAATCACCACGGTTCCGGTGCTACCTTGGGCCGCTCGTTGAGCCCGCGCGGATCACACCTTCTGCGCAAACGCCGATATCCGCCGCGAAATCGCGATCCGCGCGATGCCGGTGGCGAGGAAGCTGATGCCGAGATAGATGCCCAGCGCCACCAGCGAAATCTCGGGAAGCTCGGCCGCGATCAGCAATGCCACCCCTATCGACACGAGCCCGGCCAACAGCATCCAGATCCAGCCGTCCATCGGGCGCAGCTCGAAGGCGAGCACGACTTGGATGGCGCCGTCGATCATGAAGACGGCGGCCAGCAGAAGCGTCAGCGCAATCATGCTGACATCGGGATGCCGCAATAGGTACACGCCGAAGGCGAGCTTCAAGAGACCGATGAGCAGCTCGCCGAAGAACGGGCCCGTGCCTTCCACGGTGAACGCGTCCCAGATCGTCACGGCTCCGGCCAAGACGAGGAGCCAGCCCACCATCACCGCAACGGCAAACGTCGCCGCGACAGGGAAGATGAGCGCAAGCACACCAACGACGGCCAGCGCGACGCCGCCCCAGAACAGCTGATCGTTTCTTTGCGCGAGCTTCTCGTAGAGGCGGGGAGCAATATCCTTGGCAACGGGCATGGCGTTCCTCCTGCGCAATTGCGTGAGAGGCCGCAAAGCTCGTTGGCTGTGCGGCCAGTGGACCGCTCGTTATCGACTTTTGGGACCAGAGCTCGTGGGGTTGGCCCTGGCGCGTGCACCATAGGCCCGGCAGCGATTGCCACCAAGGGGGAACGGACGGCCATCCACGCAAGATCGGTCGGCTGGCCAAATGCCTGGCCACGCTTAAGCCAGCAGCTTCGCCAGCGCGCCGTCGGCGACCATCTTGTCCTTCACCTTCTGCGGGATCGGATAGAGCACGCCCTCGCCCTCGAGCACGTGCTTGCCCTCCTTGTCCTCGACCCAGCAGCTAAATACGATGTTCTTGTCGCCCTTTTCCTTCACCACGGCGACGGCGGTGTAGGGCTCGTTCAATTGCACCGGCGCCAGGAACTTCACGTTCTGGCTGCCCCAGATGGCGCCGAGCCCCGGCATGTCCATGCCGAAGATGCCGGAGAACTTGGCGAGCGAGATCATGCCGTGGGCGATGCGGCCCTTGAACACGGTGCCCTTGGCGTACTCCTCGTTGAAGTGCACGGGATTGAAGTCGCCGGAGATCTCTCCGAACTTCTGCACGTCGGCCTCGCTGACCGAGTATTTCAGACGGAACGTGTCGCCCACGTTCAAGTCGTTGATGCTCTTGCAGGCGCGCGGCAGCGGATTGGCCATGGGGGTTTCCTCTTCGAAGCTGTCGGCGCTCACTCTTTCATGGAAGTGGGCGCGTGAGCAATCGGCGTGCCGACGCACACGAATAAGCCGGGGCGCCGACACCGTCCGCGCAAGACGAGAGGGCCGTTCACGCGGGCGACGCACTCTCGCGACGCTCGTTGTAGGTCATGAACGAGACCACGATCGTGGAGCTGCTGACGACGAGACCAGCCACGGCAATCACGCCAAGGCGCGCAATCTCAGCCATCGCCGGCGGAGAGCCGAGCGGGTTGGGGCCGACGAGCTCGTAGAGTCCCCACGACGAGGTCCCCCAGTCGTAGAGCAGCGCCGCCGCCCACAAGCAGCGCAATAGCAAAGTCATGAACTCCGATTCGCGCAGCACGGGGTGCCACGTTCCCCAAATGTCGAACGTGGACAAGAGAATGATCAGCACGCCGAGCCCCACGACCAAGCCGGCCGCCAGCGAGAACGTCGGGCTCCCGCCGAGCGCACTCGACGTGCCGTAGACCGTCAAGGCGCCGTCGACCAGCGCAACCAGAAGAAACGGCAGCACGACCGGCCGCACGAGGACTTCCCAGAACGGTTTGGAAAACACCATGGCTTGATCCCCCTTTTGCATGAGGCGAGCCCAGCTTCGAAAGGCTCTTAAGACCACATGCGCAAGAAGCCATCCTTGAGCTTGGTCAATGTGGGGGCGGGGCTGACCGGCCAATCTGCACGAGTGCAGACCGTGGAGACGCCGCATGCGTGCGCTGGTGATCTACTATTCGCTATCGGGAAACTCCCGCGCCGTCGCCACAGCGCTGGCCAACGCGCTTGGCGCCGATATAGAGGAGATTCGCTGCAGCCGGTATGCGCCGGGCATTTGGGGCGCTCTCAAAGCCGGCTACGACAGCGTGCGGGGCAAGCTGCCTCCCATCGCGCCGCCGACACACTCTGCGTCGCGCTATGAGCTCGTGGTGATCGGCGGGCCCATCTGGGCCTCTCATCCCGCCACCCCTGTCCGCGCCTACCTGCAGCAGGAGAAAGCCCGGCTGCCCACGGTCGCGTTCTTGCTCACGCATGGCGGCTCGGCGGCTGCGCAGGCGCTGCGTGAAATGGAGCAGCTCGCGCAGCGGCGGCCGAAGGCGACGCTCGTCGTACGCGTGGCGGACATCAAAAGCGGAGGTTTCAACTCCGCCATTGCGGGGTTTGCCGGAGCCTTGCGCAAAGCCAGCGCAGCGGCTTGAGTGGCGACGAACTACCGCGCCGCGGAGGCGGCTGCAGCCGTCCCCACCGTCGCGGTGGTCACATCATCGACGTGCATGATGCCATACGTCTTGTCGAGCGTCGCCGCGTCCGACGATTTCTCCTGCAGCGAGTAGAGGTAATCGTCGACGAACAGATACGGCATCCCGCCGGGCGCCGGCCCGCGCGCCTGCGCCTTCGCCTTCATGGCGTCGAGGCCTGCCGCCAGATTCTCCATGCAGCTCACGCGCGAGAAGATCATGCCCATGATGTCCTCGCGCGGCCGGCACACCTCGCCGTAGCCGTCGTAGACCTTGCCGTCCTCGTAGGCCGGGAAGTAGAGCGGCTCGGCGCCGTGGCCGGAGCGCACCTTCGTGCCCTGGTGCTGGCTGCCCCAGAAGCAGACCATCTCGCGGCCCTGAACGATGCGGCGCCCCGTGTAGACGACCTGGTGGCCGCGCTCGGTGGCGCCGACGTTCTTGTTCCAGAACAGCTTCAGGAAATCGCCGGGCTTGGCGTGCTCGAGCTTGTCGTCGCGGAAGGAGAAGCCCGTCCCCGTGTGGTAGAGCAGCGCGGCGGTGCCCGCACCGTTGGAGTTGAAGATCCAGAACGGGCCCTGGCCGTCGACGAGGTGGGTGCCGTCCGGCATGGTCTTCGCGGCCTCGAGCGCGCCGATCTCCTCCCCGTTCAGGTTCAGCTTGCGATTGCTCTGCAGTACCGTGGCGAGGTGCAGGAAGATCGTATAGGTCGCGCTGGTGCAGTGAGAGGGATGCCCATGGCGTACCAGCATCTCCCAGCGCGTGCCACTCTCGAGCCCGGCCACGATCGGCAGCTCCGGGTGATCCCGGTTGTAGCCGCCGCCCTTGGGCAGGCTGCGCACGATGTCGAGGATCATGCGGTTGTAGTCGACGCCGCGGCACGCCGGCGCATCCGGCGCCTGCGCGCGCACGGGCGCTGAGAGCCATAGCCCCGCAATCGCCGCTGCAAGGCCAATACCGGCGCATCGTGCCGCCGAGGACCCGATTCCCATCGTGCTCCGAAACTCGCTGTTTCCCCTGAGGTCTGAGTGCCCGAAAACTTCAGCCGCAATAGGGCAAGGGCTGCGGCATCCGCCCGCTGCGGTGATAATGGCCGAAATCCTTGAAAACTCAGTACCACCCGGCCCACGGGTGCCTCGATCCTGCCTTCGAGATGGCGGCGTGCGGGCCTAGTCGGGCGCGCCGATGATGTAGCGGGCGACGGCGTCCGCGCGCACGCCCTTCTCGCTGCGCGCCCAGCCGCGCACGGACACGCCGGCCTTGTGCACCGTCTCCGGATCACCCGACACCAGCGGATGCCACCACTCGAGCCCGCGTCCCTCCGCGAGGCGCCGGTAGGCGCAGCTCCTCGGCAGCCATTCGATGGCGCGCACGTTGCCGGGGCTGATCGTCACGCAGTCGGGCACGCGCGTGTGGCGCTTTGCATAGTCGCGGCAGCGGCAGGTGCGCGTATCGAGCAGCCGGCAGGCGAGCCGCGTGAGGTAGATGTCGCCCGTGACCTCCTCCTCGACCTTGATGAGGCAGCACTGGCCGCATCCGTCGCAGAGCGATTCCCACTCCGCCGGCGTCATCTCGTGCAGCGGCTTCCTCTCCCAGAAGGGAGCTTCCAGGGCGGCATCGGCGGCGCGGGCTTTGCTCTTGGGCATAGGACGGGATGCAGGTTTGTCTGGCGCGGCCTTGTAGCACGCCGGGCGGCGTCGTCAGGAAAATCGGCGCGACAAGCGCGATTTTGCGCTAAGAGGGCCACGCGATCGCTCAACGGATCGAGCTCAGGGAGAAACGAATGCCCGTTCTACGACGTTTGGTTGCCGCCGCGGCCGCGTGCGTCCTCGCCCTCGGCAGCTTCGCGACCACCCCAACGCCGGCTTCGGCAGAACCTCAAGGAAAAACCATGACCACGGCATCGGGCCTCCAGATCACGGACAGCAAAGTCGGCAGTGGCGCGACGCCGAAGGCCGGGCAGACCTGTGTCATGCACTACACCGGCTGGCTCTACGAGAATGGCGCCAAGGGCGCAAAGTTCGACAGCTCGCTCGACCGCGGCGAGCCGTTCGAGTTCCAGATCGGCATGGGCCAGGTGATCAAGGGCTGGGACGAGGGCGTTGCCACGATGAAGGTCGGCGGCAAGCGCACGCTCATCATCCCGCCGCAGCTCGGCTACGGCGCGCGCGGAGCCGGCGGCGTCATTCCGCCCAATGCGACGCTGATCTTCGACGTAGAGCTGCTTGGCGTGAAGTAGGCGCGCGTCCGGTCTACGGAGGCCTCTACTTCAACTTCTCGGCCGGCGCCGGGCAATCGTGCTGACAGCCGACCGGATAGCCCCAGGCCGGATAGTACGGCGGCTGAATGTAGTAGGGCCGCGGCTTGCGCATCTGCCAGGCCGGGCGCCAGTAGTTCGAGTTGTAGTAGGGATAGTAGCGCGGCGGATCGTAGACGTAGGGGTAACGGTCCGGCGCGTCGGGGTCGTAGTCGCGCGCGAAGAACCCGGCGAGCGCCGGCGCCTGAGCGGCCATACCCAGCGTCAACCCGATAACGGCAAGCGCGGTCGTCAGTCGCATATGGGACCCCCGTAGAGCGATTCGTACGCGATTCAAACTCCTACAGGCAATGCGGCCCCGGCGACCCCTAGTGCATGTGGGTCATAATAGCCACAGCGCGAGACCCACCGCCGCCGCCCCGAACAGCACCAGCGGCTCCGTCAAGTTGGCGAGCGTGCCGGCGGCAAGCGCCGCGTACGACAATCCACCCCGCTCGATGACCAGATAGGCGCGGTCACGAACGTCGATCTCGTCCATGATGGCGCGCGCGTGCGCAAGGTTGCACACGCCGGCGAACAGGTCCGGCGACAGCACATAGCGCGTGCCCTTGAGCGCGGCCTTGACGTCGAAGCCCGGGTCGCAGGGGGCTCGCGCGAAGCGCCGCGTCGTCGCCGGAGACGGGATGGCGCTATGGTGCGCGCGCACGAACGCGAGGTAGAGCTCGCCGAAGGAGGGAACGCCGGTGTGTGCGATGTCGGCGGCGACCCGGTCGCACCCGCCGCTCCATAGCGCCGATTCGGGATCGTTCTCGCAGGTCATGCGCACGGCATAGCCGCGCGGCAGGTCGAAACGCCCCTGCGTGTCGCTCAAGGTGACCGCAAGGTAAACGCCCGTGCCCACCAGGCACACCACGGCGAGGAAGCGCCAGTGCTGGCGCAGCAAGTTAATGCCCGTCAAAGCGAGGTGCCCGCCCATGGGGGCAAGCTGTCATTGCCGGCCGCGTCAGACAAGAGCCTCTTCAGGGGTCCGCTTGCCAACTGCGTTCCGCTTACTCTGTGTAGAGATTTTCCGGCGCAAAATCCGCGGGCTCGCAGACATTCGAATTGCAATTTGCGACCCCGGCGTCTACGCAGCTTCAGCCGACGGAAGTTTCGTGCCCTGCCCGTTGCAGGGGGAATGAGACTTGCCATGGATACGACCACTCTGCTCCAGGCCATCTACAAGGCCTATCGCGAGAAGCGCCTCGCCGACACGCTCTCCTACCTCGACGACGATTTTCGTTTGATCGTGCACCTGCCGGAGGAAGCCATGCCCGGCGGCAACCGGCCGCGCAGCAAGGCCGAGTCGGCGCTGCTGTTTCAAGGCTTTCTCAACGACTACGACTTCGTCTCCTACGATCATGGCCCGATCATAGTGATCGGAGACCGCGCGACCGCGCATCCGCACATCCGCTACCGCCACAAGCGGACGGGCAAGGTTCTCGACACCAAGCTCGCGCATTCGTGGTGCGTCAGAGACGGCAAGGCGCTCGTGCTCGAAGAGCGCTACGACGTTCCCGTCGTGCAGGCGTTCATGCAAAGCCTCGCCGAATAGCGGAAGCAAAAAAGGGCTGCGGCAGGCATCCGCAGCCCCGCACTGCCCCTAAGCAGCGTGTGTCAACACTTGTGCAGGTCGGCCGAGAGCTGACGGAAATAGCTCGAGTGCTGCGGCGAGACCGTCACCTGCTGGGCGCATTCGGAGCCCGCTACCGCCATCTTGGCTTGGAAGAATTGTCCCCCGAGCATCACCTCGAAACCGTTCTCGGTCACATCGCCGCGCACGATGCCGCCGAGCGAGTTGATCTTGTCCTCCCAGCGCCCGCTCACCTTGGTGCCCTCGATCTCCAACAACGTCGCCGCCTCGAGGTTGATGCTCGTGCCTTTGCAGCGCAGGTTCTGCTTCATGCCCGAGCCGGTGCCCGTCGGCAGATAGGTCACGATGCACTTGAACGTTTCGGGCTCGCCCGACATCGAGGTCATTATCGCTTCCCCGGTCCAGCGGCCAGCGAGCCGCGCCACCGGATCTGTCGCGGGGATCGCCGCGATATTGGCCGTCGTGGCGGCGATGAGGCCGAGGCCGGCGCCGAGCATGACTTTGACGAGGCGAGGAGTATGCTGCACGAGTTCCCTCCGTAAGCGATGTGCGCGTTAAGCGCGCCAATATGACTGCGACCCGGACTTCCCCGTTTGGCTATCTGCCGGCGGCGTGCTCGTTGCCCCCGAGCTCCGGGCCCCCGCAGTGCAGGCAGTGTGCAGAGCGATCTGGTCAATTAGGTGTCCATGGGCGAAAAATGAGCAGGGCACCGGCGGCCTGCGCGGAGGGCGCCCCGCGACGCCGGGGAACACGCGAATACTCGCGATGTTCTGCTAGGGTTGGTAATAAAGCGCGAAGGCGAGCGCGTTAACAATCTGGCGCGCAAGTGAGCGAGAACAAGGCGAAGGCATGACGAGCGTCCCGGACTTTACCAAGATCGCCCTCGACGGCGGTGCAGCGACCGCGGGCGCGCGCGCGAAGGCCGACTCCGGCGTCGCGTTCGAGGCGCCGGAAGGCATCGCCATCAAGTCGGCCTACACCGCCGCCGATACCCGAGGGCTCGATTTTCTCGACACCTTCCCCGGTATCGCGCCCTACGTGCGCGGCCCCTACCCAGCCATGTACGCGCTGCAGCCGTGGACGGTGCGCCAGTATGCCGGCTTCTCCACCGCGGAGGATTCCAACGCCTTCTATCGGCGCAACATCGCCGCCGGACAGAAGGGCCTTTCCGTCGCCTTCGACCTAGCCACCCACCGCGGCTACGACAGCGACCACCCGCGCGTGCGCGGCGACGTCGGCATGGCCGGCGTGGCGATCGATTCCATCTACGACATGCGCACGCTGTTCTCGGGCATTCCCCTCGAGCAGATGTCCGTCTCCATGACCATGAACGGCGCGGTGCTGCCGGTGCTCGCGCTCTTCATCGTCGCCGGCGAGGAGCAGGGGGTGCCGCCGGAGAAGCTGTCGGGCACCATCCAGAACGACATCCTCAAAGAGTTCATGGTGCGCAACACCTACATCTACCCGCCCGAGCCCTCGATGCGCATCGTGTCGGACATCTTCGGCTACACGTCGAAGCACATGCCGAAGTTCAACTCGATCTCGATCTCCGGCTACCACATGCAGGAGGCGGGGGCGACGGCGGATCTGGAGCTCGGCTACACGCTGGCCGATGGCGTCGAGTATGTGCGCGCGGGCGTCAAGGCGGGACTCGGCATCGATGTCTTTGCCCCGCGGCTGTCGTTCTTCTGGGCGGTCGGCATGAACTTCTTCATGGAGGTCGCCAAGCTGCGCGCGGGGCGCCTCTTGTGGGCGAAGCTCATCCGCGACGAGTTCAAGCCGAAGGACGCACGCTCGCTGTCGCTGCGCACGCACTGCCAGACCTCCGGCTGGTCCTTGACCGCGCAGGACGTGTTCAACAACGTCACGCGCACGTGCGTCGAGGCCATGGCGGCGACGCAGGGCCACACGCAGTCGCTGCATACGAACGCGCTCGACGAGGCGATCGCGCTGCCGACCGACTTCTCCGCCCGCATCGCGCGCAACACGCAGCTTCTTTTGCAACAGGAGACCGGTACCTGCCGCGTCATCGATCCGTGGGGCGGCAGCTTCTACGTGGAGCGGCTCACCTACGAGCTCGCACGGCGCGCGCTCTCCCACATCGAGGAGGTCGAGAAGCTCGGCGGCATGGCCATGGCGATCGCCGCCGGCATCCCCAAGATGCGCATCGAGGAGGCCGCCGCGCGCACACAGGCCCGCATCGATAGCGGCAAGCAGACCATCGTCGGCGTCAACAAGTTCCGCGTCAGCGACGAGGCGGATATCGAGATCCTCAAAGTCGACAACCGCAAGGTGCGCGAGCAGCAGATCGCGAAACTGCAGCGCTTGAGGGCCGAGCGCGACGAGAAGGCGGTGCAGGCGGCGCTCAATGCGTTGACCGAGGGAGCGCGCGGCAACGCCAATCTGCTCGACCTCGCGGTCAAGGCCGCGCGCGCGAAAGCGAGCGTCGGAGAGATTTCCGACGCCATGGAGAAGGTGTTCGGCCGCCACCGCGCCGAGATTCGCGCCATCTCAGGCGTCTACCGATCGGAGGTCGGCAGCATGAACGACGACGTGGCCAAGGTGTTGAAAGCGGTCGAGGCCTTCGACAAGGACGAGGGGCGCCGGCCGCGCATCTTGATCGCCAAGATGGGGCAGGACGGGCATGACCGCGGGCAGAAGGTGATCGCGTCGGCCTTCGCGGACCTCGGCTTCGACGTCGACATCGGGCCGCTCTTTGCCACGCCCGACGAGGCCGCGCGCCAGGCAGTGGAGAACGACGTGCACGTCATCGGCGTGTCCTCGCTCGCGGCCGGCCACCTGACGCTGGTGCCCGACTTGAAGCAGGCGCTGGAGAAGGAAGGCCGCGGCGACATCATGATCGTGGTCGGCGGCGTCATCCCGCCGTCGGACTATCCCGCGCTGCACGAAGCAGGAGCCGAGGCCGTGTTCGGACCGGGCACCAACATCCCGGCGGCGGCCATGGACCTGATCGGCAAGCTCAACGTCAAGCTCGGGCACGCCGGCAAGGCCGCGGCGGAGTAGCGGCATAGCGCTTGACTCCGCGCAACTGCGTTCGCAGGTTGTTACCGATCCACTGACTGGCGAAATATGCCACCCAAACTCAGGGAGCTAATTGCTGAATTAGAAGAGGCCGGCTTCATCGACAGAGGCGGAAAGGGCAGCCACCGCACTTCGTTCAATCGAGGCCAATTACGATCTCGGGACACCTCGGCGACGATGCCAAGCCCTATCAAATTCGCGCTGTACGGCGTGTCATTGACGAGTCGCGAAAATGAAAGAAAGTGATCGCTACGTGAAAATCGTGGAGTGGTCCGAAGAGGACCAAGCGTACGTGGGAAGCGCGCCTGGCCTGATCTACGGCGGCTGCCACGGCACCGATGAACGTCAGGTGTTCGACGAACTCTGCCGGATCGTGGATGAAGCCATCGAGATCTATAAGAACGACGGCAAAGCGCTCCCGCCGGTCACTGCAGGCCGCGACCTCGCCAACAAACTCGATCGCGTGGCCTAGCAGAAAGCAATTCCCCCCACGGAGCACCGATGAACGAGCCGATCCAAGTGGGCTTCATGGTCTTCATCGCCGAGGGCCGCGAGGGCATCGGCGCCGTGCGCGAGACCGCGCGCGACCACATCGTCATCTACGTGGAGAACGGCGGCGAGTTCGAAGTCCCGCGCTCCGCCGTGCGCAAGGTGCACGACGAGAAGGTCATCCTCGACCCCAAGAAGCTCCACAGGCGGCTCTTGGATGCCGTCGGCCACGCGCACGACAGCGAGGACCCGCGGCTGCTCGGCTGAGTGTTCTTAGCATGCAGCCTGCGCGCGTTACATTCTTGACACACAACTTTAGATTGCATACAAGGCGGCAAACCTCGATCGAGAAGCCATGCCGCAGCAAGCCCGTAACAAGCTGATTATCGAAGGCCTCCACCAGCAAGACCAAACCTCGACCGGCTGCCGAATGTTTGGCCGCGGTGAAACGGTATTTCTCGCAGTCGTGACGAACGCCGACCGGCCGACCGAACAGCTCGGCAAGATCATCGACTTCGACGGTCTCACAGGCGCGCGTTACGTCAGCCGGTATGACGACTGTGGTGACAGCTATTTCGACCGCGACCTGCACAAGCTGATCTTGATCGACGAACCCGTGGTCACGCAGCCGACACCCGACGTCCGCATCCGCCGTTATGTTCACGAGATACGCCTTTGGGACAGCGACAGGCAGGTGCTTGGCGCCGCACAGGGGCACGTGATCACCGAAAGGTTCGAGCAGTTCGACAAGGGAACGCCGAAGTTCCCGCCCGACTACTACGTGGTGGAGATCGTCTATCGAGGACAGACCTGCTATCGGCTCAACCGGGGCGTCTAGCACAATGCGCTACGAGGTCCGGTATGTGGCGCTCCTGGACATCATCGGCTTCTCCAACTGGATTCTGTCCGACGAGGACGGCGCCTGCGTAGCGAAGCTCTCCGCGATCTACAGCGAAATCCGCAGCTCGCTGCGCCCTTACACCGAGGATGTGAGCCCGGGCTGGATCTCGCTCACGCTGTTCTCCGATATGATCGTCCTCTCGACCCGCTCCGAGCCGGACGGCACGCGCAGCGACCAAGACATCATCTCCGAGTTTCTCTGGTGTGTGCGGCGGATCTGTCTGATCCTGCTGAAGCACGGATTTCTGGCGCGCGGCTGCGTTTTGCAGGACAGCCTCCATCATGACGAGGTCCTCGTCGTAGGACCGGCGATCATCACGGCCCACGAATACGAGAGCAAGGTAGCGAAGTACCCGCGCATTCTCGTGATCCGGTCGCTACGCGAGAAGATGGAGCGGGACGAGAAGTTGAAGACGCTGCTCTGGAAGTCAGCGGATGGGCTGCGCTATCTGCACGTGCTGCACGAGTTCGAGAAGTTCTTCCGAAATGTGCCTGACGTCGGCGAGCAGAAGGCAGAGCAGGAAACCGCATTTCGGTTTGCGTTGGAGTCGCGGCAAACCATCGACCGCTCATTGTCGGAAGCCGCCGACAGGCCCGATCATTTTGAAAAAATCCGATGGTTCGCCGATTACTTCAACACGTCGGTGTTGAACGTCTATACCGCGCGATCAAAGACCTGGGTCAAGCGGCTCGAAATCGACGAGTACTACTAGCCGGCACCTCGGGCCGGCCTTGAGTGGCGCAGGTCCGCCGCAATCAGCCGAACAGCCCTGTCCTTTGCGGAACAGCGGGGGGCAAGCGTCTCTGGCATCCCTCTTCCCCAATAGCGCCGTGAATGCCGCGGGCCCAAGCCTCGGGCCCGGGACGCCTTCTCGCGCCTCGATGCAACGTCTGGAACACGACACTTGGGACAGGGACGCAAGACTTTCATGGTCCGCACGTTCTTCGCCGCTCTGGGGGTGGTCTTCTCCGCGCTCATCCTCTTCTGCGCCACCTTCTTCGGGCGGCTCGCACTCGAGCTGCATGCGCAGGGGCCCGCCTACGAGCAGCTCGCCACCGACATTACGCGCGATCTCTCCAAGTCCTGGTCGATGGCCGACATCAAGCAGCACTACGCCGCGGCCGCCGCCCGCAAGCTCGGCAGCGCCAGTGCGCAGGAGACCTTTGCCGCGCTGAAGCCGCTGGGGCAGCTCCGCTACGTCGACGACATGACGCACTCGACCCGCTGGGACCATGCCGGGTGGACCGAGCTCAAGTCCCCGGCCGCGGCCGCCGAGATGCTCGCCGACCTGCTCAACAAATCGGTCAAGGTCACCTTCGTCGCCAAGTTCGCCAACGGCTTCGCCCACGTAAGCATCGAGCTCAGAAGCGAAGGCGGGGCCATGAAGCTCTGGCGGCTGCAGGTCGACGGCCAGGAGGACCTGCTCCGCCAGCAGCAGTCGAAGGCACAGCCGATCGCCCGCGTCTAGACCGAAATCGCCTCGCCTCCGGCGCCTCGCGTGCCCAACCTTGCCGCCGGTTTGCGCCCGTGCTTTCCCCGCTGGGCAGCCACAGGCCAGTGGTGTAGGAACCTCAAGACGCGAACCACCCCGAGGCGTCCCAATGGTGCCGGAGGAGCCGCGATGCTGACCATCTACGAATCCAACGGCAAGGGCCTCAAGGTGCACGATCCCGCGGCTCCCATCACGGGGAACTGCGTGTGGTTCGATTTGCTGCAGCCGACCCAGGAGGAGGACCGCTTCGTCGAGGAGGCGCTCGGCATCGAAATCCCGACGCGTGCGGAGATGCGCGAGATCGAGCCCTCGAACCGCTTCTACTACGAGCGCGGTGCCTACTTCATGACGGCGTCCATCGTCTACAACGTCGAGGCCCCAGTCCCTTCGACAACGCCGGTCACCTTCATCCTCGCCGGCGACCGCCTCGTCACCGTGCGCTACGCCGAGCCCAAAGCCTTCCCGCTCTACATGCAGCGCGTCGACAAGGGGGACGCGGCGTGCACGACGGGAGCCGCCATCATGATGGGCCTGCTGGAGGCCTTAATCCACCGCAAGGCCGATCTCATCGAGCGCATCCAGGATGAGGTCGATAAGCTCGCGGCAGCGGTGTTCGACCTGCGCGGCGGCCAGCAGACCCGCAACCGCCGCCTCGACGTGCTGCTCAAGGGCACCGGCAAGGCCGGCGACATCACCGCGCGCGCCGAGGAGAGCGCGACCTCGCTCAATCGGCTGCTGCACTTCTTCGTGCAGGCGACGCACGAGCGCGGCGACGACCCGCGCATCCGCCAGCGCATCAAGGGCGCTCACCGCGACATCAACTCGCTGATGGACCACATGCGCTTCCTCTCCGGCCGCATCACCTTCATCCTCGATGCCACGCTCGGCATGATCTCCACCGAGCAGAACCAGATCATCAAGCTGTTCTCGGTGATAGCGGTGGTGTTGCTGCCGCCGACGCTGATTGCCTCGGTCTATGGCATGAACTTCAGGCACATGCCGGAGCTGGACTGGGAGTTCGGCTATCCCTGGGCGCTGCTGCTCATGGTGATCGTGGCCGTCATCCCCGTCATCTACTTCCGCCGCAAGGGCTGGCTCTAGCCGATCGCGAGCCGCAGCCAAACGAGCGAGGCGGCCCCGCAAACGGCGAGTGTCGTCGCGATCCCGCGCTTCAGCACGAACAGCAGAAGGACCGCGAGCGCAGAGAGTGCTAGCGCCAGCACGTCGAGCGAGGCGGGGTCGGGCACGATGAGGCGCAGCGGTCCCAAGGTGCTATCCTCGACGCGGCGGAAGAGCACGTGCAGGGCGAACCACACCGACAGATTGGCAATCACGCCCACCACCGCCGCGGTGACGCTCGAGAGTGCGGGGGCGAGCCGCGGCGCCGCCGTGATGCGCTCGATGTAGGGCGCGCCGGCGAAGATCCAGAGGAAGCAGGGGGCGAACGTGGCCCACAGAGTGACGAGCGCTCCGAGAATGCCCACGGCGACCGTCGGCTCGCCGCCGAAGCGATGCGCGGCCGTGTAGCCCACGAACTCGGTCACCAGGATCAGCGGGCCGTTGGTGGTCTCCGCGAGTCCGAGACCATCGAGCATCTCCCCGGGTGTGAGCCAGCCGTAGTGCTCGACGACGGCCTGCGCCATGTAGGCGAGCACCGCATAAGCGCCGCCAAAGGTCACGACCGCGAGCTTGGAGAAGAACCAGGCGAGCTGCGCCAGCACGTGATCCGACCCGAAGATGGCCACCACCGCAGCAAGCGGTACGATCCAGACCGCGAGCCACAGCGCGGCGGTGCCGATCGTTTGCGACAGGGGCACGGGGGTGCTGCTTTGCCGGGCGGGCAGCGCGGGCGCCGCAGCGGCGGGGCGGAAATAGCCGGCGGCCGCGGCGGCGATGACGACTAGCGGAAACGGAACCTGAAGGAAGAAGATGGCGACGAAAGCTGCGGCGGCTGCCAGCCAATCCTCCCAGCCCCGCAACGCGCGCCGCCCTAGGCGGATCAGCGCCTCGAGCACGATGGCGAGCACGGCCGCCTTTACGCCAGCGCCGCGACCGAAGGCGTCTTGCCGTAGGCGGCGTAGACGATCGAAAGCGCGAGGACGAGCGCGGCCCCCGGCAGCACGAACAGCAGCCCCGCCATGAGGCCACCCTTGGTGCCGTGGAGGCGCCAGCCCGAGTAGGTCGCAAGCTGCATGGCCTCGGGCCCGGGGAGCAACATGCAAAAGCTCAATGCGGAGAGGAAGATGCGCTCGCTCAGCCAGCGGCGCTCATCGACCAGCACGCGGTGCATCAGCGCGATCTGCGCCGCCGGCCCGCCGAAGGACTGCAGGCCGATGGCGGCGAAGACGGCAAACGCCTCGCGGAAGGAAGGCGTGGGGTCAGCGGTATGGCTTTCGTGGGTGGCGGCGGCCGGCGGGGTGCCCATGGGATGCCTCCAATAGAGGTTGGAGACGGCACTTGGGCGACAGCCTCACGGGGCGGCCGTTGTTGCCCCACGGGCGCAATCATTAGTCGGGGCGCCTTTTTCCGGCAACGGGCGAGAAGCCCAGTGCCGCTGTCGGCGGCCTCGGTGGCCCCTTATGGCCCTGCGACCCCCCGTCGCGTGCAGCGCACAAAAACCCTTAAGCGACGGGCATTGCACAGATTATTTCAAAACACGTGCGCAATTTGAAGCATTGACCGCCACATTTCCTAATGGTCGGTTGCGCGCGCCAGGACGGGGCACATCCCCCGACAATGGCGGCAGAACAGGTTCTGGCGTTCCGCAACGGGCCACCCTCCGAAAAACAATCCCCTCCCACCAAAGCTGTGATGCCTCGCAATGAGGCCACCTCCAGCCGCCGAAGAGCGGCTGGTCCGGGGGGTTGGGTGTTTGGCCAGTGCAATGCCGCTTCAACGAGGAGTGATACAGGATGCGGATCTCTCTCTTTTCCGCTTTGGCCGTCATCTCTTTCGGCCTTGTCGCCGCACAACCTGCCGCGGCTTCGACCTATTGGACCTGCATGGGGCCGGAAGTCGCCTGCGGCTCGGGCGGCGCACCTACGGGCTCGAGCTACAATCAGCGCTCGCGCGAGCGCGTTTATGCGGGCGACAGCGAGCGCCGCGGCTCGACCTACCGCCGCACCAAAGAGCGCTACGCCGCCGAGCGCCCGGAGCGCAAGGCTCCGGTTCGCGTCGCCTCTGTCAATCCGCGCAGCGAGGAGCATGTGACCGCAGACGCGGCTCCCGTGCCCGTGCAGAAGAAGGTCGCCGCGGCAGCTGAGCTCCCGCAAGAGCCGAAGGCGGCGGCCGAGGCTTCATCGATCGCGAGCAAGGTGGCGGCGTCGCGCCCGATGCAATCGGGCATGGCCTCCTACTACGGCACCGAGTCCGGCTCGCAGACGGCGTCGGGGGCGCGCTTCATCCCCAGCGACATGACCGCGGCTCACCGCACGCTGCCCTTCGGCACCAAGGTGCTGGTCACCAACAAGTCGAACGGCCGCTCGGTCGTCGTGACCATCAATGACCGCGGTCCCTTCGTGGGCGGCCGCATCATCGACCTGTCGACGGGCGCCGCCGGCGCCATCGGCATGCTGGGCGCGGGCGTGGCGCCCGTCAGCCTGGAAGTGCTCGGCAAAGGCTGATCGCACAGTCGATGTTAACGCAAAGGGCGGCGGAGGCCTAAAGGCTTCCGCCGCCCTTTTCTACGCAAGCGGCCAGCAGCGGGGAGGGGGACTAGCCCGCCGCCTCGGCCGCGATCGAGGACACGACCGGGTTCCATTCCGCGGCCTTAGGCGAACGCACTCCGACCAGAAGCAGCCCGGCCACGACGATCGCCGCACCGGCAAGCGCCACCAGGACGGAGGCCGCCGGGCCGCTGAAGCCCCGAGGGAGGGGCTCTTCGATTGCTGCTTTCATGGGTGTCCTCCCGGAGTGATCCTGGCGGACGTCGGAGCAACCCCGCCCGCCACGAAAAACATGATCCCCCCAGCCGAGAAACGTGAGGCCGTCATCCGGCATCATTGGGAAAACGCAGGTGCCGCCTCCTTCCCGTTTGCCGGCGAAGGAGAATTACCGGTAAATTCCGGCAAATTGGCCAGCGGGGACGGCAGGGCACAGACGGTCATGAAGGGCACAGTTTCGAAGTCGGCGCGCGAGGCGGCCTTGGCGCAGCTCAAGACCGCCATGATCGAGAAGAAGCTCACCCAATCGGAGCTCGCGGACGCCGCCGATTGCCACGAGAAGACCATCCAGAACCTGCTCGGCGGACGCTCGGTGCGCGACCAGACATTGTTCGACGTTTGCGTCGTCCTCGGCCTCGACTTCGAGAAGATCAAGACCGCGTGGAACGGCGGCGGCACCACTGAACCCACCGACCTGCACGGGGAAGGCGGCGTCGTCGCTCCCGTCTACATGGGCGCCTACACGCGCGCCGCTGTCGACCACTACCTCGGCAGCTTCCTCACGCTTCGCCCCGCGTTCTCGCAAGCCGGCGCCATCGTCGCCTACCGCACCGACATCACCTGGGATGCCGAATGGCCGAGCCTTCTGTTCCAGGAGCGCGATCGGCCCGATGCGCCCTACTCGCACCGCGGGCGGCTCTATATCCCCGCCTCCTCCAGCTTCATCCATCTCGTGTCGCTGACCAAAGGGGCGATGCGCATGGTGGTGGTGTCGCAGGTTGACCGCTTCGGCGAGATGCGCGGCATCATGACGACGCTGCACAAGCACGGCGCCATGCTGGTGCCGGTGGCAACGCCGATCGTCTATGCCAAGCGTGAGACGTTCGATGGTCCGTTCGGCACCATCGGTGCGGACAACCCGGCCTACAAGGGCTATCGCACGATGCTCGAGGAGACGGTGGCGCAGGGCTACGCGCGCCTCGTCGGGCTATAAGCGCAGCCGCTCACGGCGTCTCCTTCTTGCGGGCGGTCAATTTGTCGACCAGCTTCGACTGGGAGTCGCGCTGCTTGGACGCCCACACGGCCAGGGCCCAGGCTCCGGGGATGAGCACTAGGAACGGGATGAGCGTGAGGATGAGGATCCAGATTGAATCTGACAAAGCGCGTGGGCCGTCGTTGCTGCCTGGTGCGAGGGGGACGCCTAGTGTGAGTAGGAATAGTACAGTATCAGAGCGGCCGCGATAAAGCACAGCACGGCGAGCACTGCCAGCACCAAGGTAACATCAATCGGCTTTTCCATCGGCTCGAGCGACTTGCCTCGTGCAACTTTCGCCGGGACAGAGACCCTTTATCGCCACAGTATAACGGCCCGAGCGCGCGGACGGGAGCCTCGCGCCCTCCGTTTTCCCGATCCTCGCTGGATGCCTACGTCTTGGCGTAGCGGCCGGCTAGGCGGCAGGTGTAGCGCTTCGTCACCCAGCCCGGATGCTCAGTGAGCCACTTCGCGATCTCGGGCTGGGCCTGCATCGCACACTGCATGGGAGTCAAGGCCTCGGCCGAGTAGATGAGGCTCACGTCCTTGCAGGTTTCGGGATGGTCGATGAGGCAGACGGCGAGAAAGAGTTCGATCACGGAATGGCACCTTTGGTGAGGGGTCCGCTGCAGAAGCGGGCCGGTCAAGCCTGGGCGCCATCCCCCCAATCGTTTCTTGCTCTTATTGCCGCAAACCTTGCGGTGCGCCGGCGCAGGCGCAAACGAAGAAGAAGTGCAGAGTTTATTCAGCGCACGGCATAGGGGGATTATTCGGCCTCGCTTAAGCTCGAGGCGCGACACCATGGCTTCTCCCCGGTGCGGCAAATTTCCTTTGAGTGGGCTGTGCGCGGGTTAACGCTCTTAACCAGCAAGACCACAGATCGGAACGGACCTCATGAGACACAAACTTATACGTGCGCTCGCTGCGGCTCTCATCTTCGCGCTCACCAGCCCTGTCGGTGCCGAAACTGCTGGCAAGCTCACGATCGACGGCGCTTGGGCGCGGCCGACGCCCGAGGGGACCACCATCAGCGCCGGCTACGTCAAGATCACCAACAGCGGCGACAAGCCGGACACGCTGCTCGGCGCTTCCACGCCGGCCGCCAACAGCGCTGAATTGCACGAATCCGCAATGACCGCCGACGGCGTGATGACCATGCGCCAGCTCGAGAACGGCCTCGAGATCAAGCCCGGGGAGACGGTCGAGCTCAAGCCCGCCGGCGCGCACATCATGATCCTCGGGGTGAAGCAGCCGTTGAAGGAGGGGCAGACAATTCCAGTGACGCTCACCTTCAAGACGGCGGGGGCGGTCGAGGTGCCGTTCGCGATCAAGACGCTCGGCGGCGGAGCCCACGAGCATTGAGGTTCGAAAAACGAGGGCGCGGGCCCGGGGTAATGACCAACCCCCGAGCCCGCGCTCCATCAGCCGGACGCCTCACGCGCTGCGGCACCGGCTAGCCAGGTGCGGCTCAGCACTTGGCGATCTCTTCCTTGACGATCTGCAGCGCCAGCTTGATCTCCTCCTCGGTCACCTCGGAGGTGAGGAAGAAGCGCAGGCGGGCAGCGTTCAACGGCACGCCGGGATACATGATGAGCGAGGTGTTGATGCCGCGCTCAAAGCAGCGGGTGACGGCCTTGGCGCCGCGCGTCGTGGCACCGACCATGATGGGCAGCATGCCGATGCCGACGGCGCGGCCAGTATCGAGGCCGAGCGCGGCCGCCTCCTTGAGGAAGAAGGCGCCGTTCTTGTGCAGGCGTGCCACGCGCTCGGGCTCGCGCTTGATCACGCGCAGCGCGGCGAGAGCGGACGCCGTCATCGCCGGCGGCAGGCCGACCGAGAACACGAAGCCCGGGGCCGAGTAGCGCAGCGTGTCGATCAGCTCGGTGTTACCGGCGATGTAGCCGCCGCAGGATGCATACGCCTTGGACAGCGTGCCCATCCAAATGTCGACCTTGTTGCCGGGGATGCCGCAGTGCTCGGCGAGGCCGGCGCCCGTGCGCCCGAGCACGCCGCAGCCGTGCGCGTCGTCGACCATGAGCCAGCAGCCGTAGCGCTCCTTGAGCTCGATGACGCGGGCGAGATCGGGGACGTCGCCCTCGGTCGAGTAGAGGCCCTCGATGACGATGAGCGCGTTGCGGTACTTGGCGCGCTCCTCGCGCAGGACCGCCTCCAGCGCCTCGAGCTTGTTGTGGCGGAAGGTGCGCGTAGTGGCGCCCGACAGCCGCATGCCGACGACGGCGCTGTTGTGCACGAACTCGTCGTGCACGATGAGATCGTCCGAGTCCATCAGCGTGCCGATGGTGGAGACGTTGGCGGCATGCCCGCTGACGAAGCAGAGCGCGCCGTCCGTGCCGATGGTCTGCGCGATCTCGCGCTCGAGGTCGCGGTGGAGCTGGGTGTCGCCCGAGACCATGCGGCTCGCGGAGATGGAGGTGCCGAACTCGTCGATGGCGTCCTTGGCGGCCTTGACGAGATCAGGATGGCCGGCGAGGCCGAGATAGTCGCACCAGGCGAAGTTCAACACCGGTTTGCCGTCAATCACCGTCCTGCGGCCCTGCAGGCCGTCGGCCGAGCGGAAGAACGGGTTGTCTATGCCGAGCAGCTTGCCGATCTTCTCGTGCTGCTTGATCGATTTGTGCGCCGACAGCGACGAAAAGGGCTGGGCCACGAGCGGGCGGTCGAGCTTCGAGCGAAGCAGGTTCATCGTCTGCGAGATCATGGTCATTTCTCCTGGTACTGCGCGACCGAGCCGGCACGCTATGAAACTCAGTCCTGGGTGTAGACGCCGAGATGGATGTCGAAGCCGCCTGACCACTCGTCGAAGGAGGCCTCGTCGCGTTCGGCAGCCGCCAGCACGGCCTTGGGGCCGCCGAGCGCGTGCAGCTTTCCGTAGCTGTCGTAGCTCGTGGCGTGCACTTCAGGCGTGAGGCTCTGCAGCGCGTTGCCGTTGAGGGACGGCAGCGGGTAGAGGGCGAAGGAATTGCGCATGACACATCTCCTTGCTTCGTGGCGAGGCTTCAGGGGGCCGAAGCAAGGGCAGTTCTAAGCGCGAGGGGCCGGGGGCGCTGTTCCGGGGGTTACAGGCGCGAAAACCATGGGCCCATAACGGGCCGACGTGCTACCGCAGGGTCTGGCGGCAGCATGCTGGGTGGCACGCACACTGAGCAGGGTTTAGCGCGGCGTCTCTTTCGGCGGATGGCGCCCGCTGCAGCAGCGCAGCCGTTCGGGAACCTTCTGCAAGACGGCTCCAACCTGCCGCGCCGGTACAGGTTTGCTGAAGTAGAAGCCCTGGACGTCGCATCCGGCCATGGTGACGGTCCGCAAATGGTCGAGCGTCTCGACACCCTCCGCCACGGCGCCCATTTGCAGCTGTTTAGCGAGACCGGCAACGGCGTGAATGATGGCGACGCAATCGGCGCGCTGCGGACCATCGAGGTCGCGCACGAAACTGCGATCGATCTTGATCTTGTCGAACGGAAAGCTGCGCAGATAGCTCAGGGAGGCATAAGCCGTGCCGAAGTCGTCGAGCGCGATCTGGACCCCCAGACCGTGAATCTTGTCGAGCACCTCGTGCACCTTGGCTTCGTCCCGAAGCAGCACCGATTCGGTGATCTCGAGCTCGAGCCGGCTCGATTTCAGGCCAGTATCATCGAGCGCGCTCTTTACGGCCTTGTAGACATCGCCGCTCGCGAACTGAACCGCCGATAGGTTGACCGTCACTTTGACGTCCTCGGGCCAGGACAATGCATCCAGGCACGCTTGGCGAGGGCCCACTCGCCCATCTGCACGATGAGCCCGGTCTCCTCGGCGATCGGAATGAACTCGCTAGGCTCGATCAAGCCGCGCTCGGGATGGTGCCAGCGCATCAAGGCCTCGAGACCCGTCACGGCCTTCTGCTCGAGGTTTACGATGGGCTGATAACGCAGCTCCAGCTCTCCCCGCGTCAGCGCCTTATCAAGGTCCTTCTCGAGCTGGTGGCGATCTCCGGTCTTGCCAAGGTGCTCGGGCCGGAAGAATTGATAGGCGCAGCGCCCAGAGGTCTTTGCTTCATAAAGCGCCAGATCGGCGTGCTTCATGAGCTCCTCGGGGTTGGAACCATGCGCTGGCGCCAGCGCGATGCCGATGCTCGCCGCCGTCGTTACCTTGTGCCCGAGCACACGGTGCGGCTCGGCGAGCGCGCGCATCAGACGCTTGGCCAACTTCGTCGCATCGGCCTCGCGCGTGGCGCCCGCCTGCAGGACGGCGAACTCGTCGCCGCCGAGGCGCGCCACGAGATCGGGGCCGCGAAGGCTCTTGCGCAGGCGCCTCGCGACGCTCTTCAAGAGGGCATCGCCGGCGGGGTGTCCGAAGGTGTCGTTGACCTCCTTGAACCGGTCGAGATCGATCCAATGCAGAGCAAAGCCGCCCCCTGCGTGCAGGGCGCTGAACCACGTCTCGAGCTGCTCGCGAAAGTGGTGCCGATTGGCGATCTCCGTCAACGTATCGTGGCGTGCCAGCCAATCGATTTTCGGCTCGGCTTGACGCTTTTCGGTGATGTCCTCTTGAATATCGACCCATCCGCCGCAAGGGAGAGGCTGGTTGCTAACTAGGACGATGCGGCCGCTTTTCAGGTATTGGGTGTGCGAGAACGATTTTCCGCGTGCCAGCTCGGCAACGTGCTTTGCGATCCACTTGCGCTGCTTCTCAACGGCTGCAGGGTCGTCACGGCCGGTCTCCATCTTGACGTGGTAGCGCACGATTTCCGCGAGCGAGGTGCCCGGCCGCGTGAGCTCCTCGGGTAGGTTGTAAATCGCCCGATAGAGCCGGTTGCACACGATCAAGCGCGCCTGGGCGTCGAACATCGACAGGCCCCGCCCCATGTTGTTGAGCGCAATCTCGAAGCGGGCGTTCAACTCCTCGAGCTGCTTCTTTTGCGCGAGAATGAGCTCGGTGTTGGGCTGCAACGCCGCGATGACCCGCGACAGGGCCGCTAACGGCTGCACGCCCGCGTCAGCAGCCTTAGCCGGCTTAGATGGAGAACGTTGGGAACGAGAGCCGATCGTCTTTTCCCGCTGGGATTTGTTCGAGGACTTGAGCACGGCGGCGCCTCTCCGCGGCCACAAGCCACGAAGTCTACTGCGCCCCAGTAAGCGGCCGATTTAACGATTTACTACAATAGGATGTACGCGATTGATCTATGTCAACGGGAGCATCGATCTGAGCAGCTCAGCGCTCCGGCGGCATGAGGTGGATGCCTTCCGGCAGCAGCCGCACGCTCAAGTGTCGGCCTACCTCCAACC
>DATIZL010000148.1:0-11485 GCA_035517115.1 Hyphomicrobium sp. | reverse complement strand
CGCTTGGAGAGGCGCTTCAGCTTGGTCTCGGACGAGGTGCCGGCCATCTCTTCCCGCACCTTGCCGATCTCGGCCTGCAGGTCGATGGTGCGCAGCAGCTCGTAGACCGCCTCGGCGCCCATGCGGGCGTCGAACTCATCCCCATGCTCCTCGATCGCCTCGAGATACATCTCGTCGGTGAGCAGCTGCCCGCGGGTGAGCGGCGTCATGCCCGGGTCGATGACCACGAACGCCTCGAAGTAGAGCACCCGCTCGATCTCGCGCAGCGTCATATCGAGCATGAGGCCGATGCGCGAGGGGAGCGACTTCAGGAACCAGATGTGCGCGACCGGGCTCGCGAGCTCGATGTGGCCCATGCGCTCGCGGCGCACCTTGGCGAGCGTCACTTCGACGCCGCACTTCTCGCAGATGATGCCGCGGAACTTCATCCGCTTGTATTTGCCGCATAGGCACTCGTAGTCCTTGATCGGACCAAAGATGCGCGCGCAGAAGAGGCCGTCACGCTCGGGCTTGAACGTGCGGTAGTTGATGGTCTCGGGCTTCTTGATCTCGCCGAACGACCACGACAGGATGTCGTCCGGGCTTGCAATCGAGATCTTGATCTGGTCGAACGTCGGTATCGGCGCTTGCGTCTTGAACAGGTTGGTGATCTCGTTCATCCAGTCTCTCCATTCGAGGCGTGGCCGTCGCCCCGTATCAAGCAGCAAGGACCGAGGGCTGATCCTTGCGAAGGGGGGCTCTCCATCGAGCCCTTGATCGGTACTGACGCACCAGCGGCGCGTCCTTGCACCCGGGACCGCGCGGGCCCCGGGCTCTCTTCTCAAATCGTCATTCGGCTGCCGGCGGCAGCTGCGGCTGCGGCTCCTGCTTTTGGGCCTCGCCCGGGGCGGCGATCGCCGGTGCCGCCGAGGTCTCGAGCTCGACGTTCAAGCCGAGCGCCCGCATCTCCTTCACCAGCACGTTGAAGCTCTCCGGCACGCCGGCCTCGAAGCTGTCGTCGCCGCGCACGATCGCCTCGTAGACCTTAGTGCGGCCCGCGACGTCGTCCGACTTCACCGTCAGCATCTCCTGCAGCGTGTAGGCGGCGCCGTAGGCTTCCAGCGCCCACACCTCCATTTCGCCGAAGCGCTGGCCGCCGAACTGCGCCTTGCCACCCAGCGGCTGCTGGGTGACGAGCGAGTAGGGGCCGATCGAGCGCGCGTGGATCTTGTCGTCGACGAGGTGGTGCAGCTTCAGAAGATACTTGTAGCCGACCGTCACCTTGCGGTCGAACGGCTCACCCGTGCGCCCGTCGAACAGCGTGACCTGGCCGGAGCTGTCGAAGCCCGCAGAGGTCAGAAGCTCGACGATATCGGGCTCGCGCGCACCGTCGAACACCGGCGTCGCCACGGGAACGCCCGTCTTCAGCTGGTCCGCGATCTGGGCGAGCTCCTCGTCCTTGGTTGAGCTCTTGATCTCGTCCTTGCCGTAGATCGTCTGCATGACCTCGCGCAACTGCTTGGCCTGTCCGCTCTCGTGGAACTTCTGCAACGCATCGTCGATGATGCGGCCCAAGCCGCGGCACGCCCAGCCGAGATGCGTCTCCAGGATCTGGCCGACGTTCATGCGGCTCGGCACGCCGAGCGGGTTCAGCACCACGTCGACGTGCGTGCCGTCCTCGAGGAACGGCATGTCCTCGCACGGCACGATCATCGACACGACGCCCTTGTTGCCGTGGCGGCCGGCCATCTTGTCGCCGGGCTGGATCTTGCGCTTCACGGCGACGAAGACCTTAACCATCTTCATGACGCCGGGCGGCAGCTCGTCGCCGCGCTGCAGCTTGTCGACCTTGTCGACGAAGCGGCGCTCGAGGCTCTTCTTGGCGTCCTCGTACTGCTTGTTGATGGCCTCGATTTCGGCCTGCGCCTTCTCGTCCTTGAGGCCGATCTCCCACCACTGGCTGCGCGGGGTCTCATCGAGGATCTCCCCCGAGATGTGCGTGCCCTTGGGGGCCTGCTTCGGTCCCTTGGCGACCTCCTTGCCGATGAGCGCCTCCTTCAGACGCGCATAGACGTTGCGGTCGAGGATCTGCATCTCGTCGTCGCGGTCTTTCGCGAGCCGCTCGATCTCCTCGCGCTCGATCGCCATGGCGCGCTCGTCCTTCTCGACGCCGTGCCGGTTGAACACGCGCACCTCGACCACCGTGCCCGACACGCCGGGCGGCAGCCTGAGCGAGGTGTCGCGCACGTCGGATGCCTTCTCGCCGAAGATGGCGCGCAACAGCTTCTCCTCCGGCGTCATCGGGCTCTCGCCCTTGGGCGTGATCTTGCCGACGAGGATGTCGCCGGGGTTCACCTCGGCGCCGATGTAGACGATGCCCGCTTCATCGAGGTTCTTCAGCGCCTCTTCCGACACGTTGGGGATGTCGCGCGTGATCTCCTCGGGCCCGAGCTTGGTATCGCGGGCCATCACCTCGAACTCCTCGATGTGGATCGAGGTGAACACGTCGTCGAACACGACGCGCTCGGACAGCAGGATGGAGTCCTCGAAGTTGTAGCCCATCCACGGCATGAACGCGACGAGCACGTTCTTGCCGAGCGCCAGATCGCCGAGGTCGGTCGAGGGACCGTCGGCGATGATCTCACCTGCCTCGACCGCGTCGCCCACGTGCACGAGCGGGCGCTGGTTGATGCAGGTGTTCTGGTTGGAGCGCTGGAACTTGCGCAGCCGGTAGATGTCGACGCCGGGCTTCGAAGGATCGGTCTCCTCGGTCGCCCGGATGACGATGCGCGTAGCATCCACCTGGTCGACGACGCCGGTGCGGCGCGCGGCGATGGCGGCGCCGGAATCGCGTGCCACCACCTCCTCCATGCCGGTGCCGACGAGCGGCGCCTCGGCCTTGATGAGCGGCACCGCCTGGCGCTGCATGTTCGAGCCCATGAGCGCGCGGTTGGCGTCGTCGTTCTCGAGGAACGGGATCAGCGCCGCGGCCACCGACACGAGCTGCTTCGGCGACACGTCGATGTAGTCGACCTTGTCGGGCGACACGAGCACGACGTCACCCTGGTAGCGGCAGGTGATGAGGTCGCCCGTGAGCTTGCCCTTGGCGTCGATCTCGGCGTTGGCCTGAGCGACGTGGTGGCGCATCTCCTCCATGGCGGAGAGATAGACGACCTGATCCGTCAGCTTGCCGTGCACGACCTTGCGGTACGGGCTCTCGATGAAGCCGTACTTGTTGACGCGCGCGAAAGTGGCGAGCGAGTTGATGAGGCCGATGTTGGGACCTTCCGGCGTCTCGATGGGGCAGATGCGGCCGTAGTGCGTCGGGTGCACGTCGCGCACCTCGAAGCCGGCGCGCTCGCGCGTGAGGCCGCCCGGACCCAGCGCCGAGAGACGCCGCTTGTGCGTGATCTCGGACAAGGGGTTGGTCTGGTCCATGAACTGCGAGAGCTGCGAGGAGCCGAAGAACTCGCGCACGGCGGCAGCGGCCGGCTTGGCGTTGATCAGGTCCTGCGGCATCACCGTGTCGATGTCGACCGAGCTCATGCGCTCCTTGATGGCGCGCTCCATGCGCAATAGGCCGACGCGGTACTGGTTCTCCATGAGCTCGCCCACCGAGCGCACCCGGCGGTTGCCGAGGTGGTCGATGTCGTCGATCTCGCCCTTGCCGTCGCGCAGATCGACGAGCGTCTTGATGACGGCGAGGATGTCCTCCCTGCGCAGCACGCGCATGGTATCGGGCGCGTCGAGCTCGAGGCGCATGTTCATCTTCACGCGGCCGACGGCCGAGAGGTCGTAGCGCTCGCTGTCGAAGAACAGACCCTGGAACAGGTTCGTCGCCGCCTCGATGGTCGGCGGCTCGCCGGGCCGCATGACCCGGTAGATGTCCATCAACGCCTCTTCCTGGTTGGCGTTCTTGTCGATGTTGAGCGTGTTGCGGATGAAGGGCCCGACGTTGACGTGATCGATGTCGAGAACCGGGAACTCCTTGACCTTGCGCTCCTTGAGCTCGGCCAGAAGCTCCGCGTCGAGCTCGTCGCCCGCCTCGGCGTGGATCAAGCCCGTATCGAGGTCGACGATGTCCTCGGCGATGTAGCGGCCGGACAGGTCGTCGGCGGAGACGAGCACCTCCTTGAGGCCCTCCTCCGCCAGCTCGCGCGCCTTGCGGGCGGTGATCTTCTCGCCCGCGCGCACCACGACCTCACCCGTCTTGGCGTCGGCGAGATCGGCGATCGGCGTCATGCCGCGCATCTTCTCCGGCACGAACGGCATCTTCCAGCCGCGCTTCGATTCCTTGATGAGGATGTGCTTGTAGAAGGTGCCGAGGATCTCCTCGTCGTTGAGGCCCAGCGCGTAGAGGAGCGTCGTCACCGGGAGCTTGCGCCGGCGGTCGATGCGCACGTAGACGATATCCTTGGCGTCGAACTCGAAGTCGAGCCAGGAGCCGCGATAAGGGATGATGCGCGCGGCGAACAGGAGCTTGCCCGAGGCATGCGTGCGCCCGCGGTCGTGGTCGAAGAACACGCCCGGCGAGCGGTGCATCTGGGAGACGATCACGCGCTCGGTGCCGTTGATGACGAAGGTGCCGTTCGACGTCATGAGCGGCATGTCGCCCATGTAGACGTCCTGCTCCTTGACGTCCTTGATCGACTTGGAGCCCGTCTCCTCGTTCACATCGAACACGATGAGGCGCAGCTTGACCTTCAGCGGCGCCGAGTAGGTCATGTCGCGCTGCATGCACTCGTCGACGTCGTACTTCGGCGGCTCGAACTCGTAGCGCACGAACTCGAGCGTCGCGCGGCCCGAGAAGTCCGAGATCGGGAACACGGACTTGAACACGGCCTGCAGGCCATGATCGTCCGAACGGCCGCCGGGGGGCTCCTTCACCATCAGGAAGTCGTCGTAGGAGCTCTTCTGAACCTCGATGAGGTTCGGCATCTCCGCGACTTCCCTGATCGATCCGAATTTCTTCCGGATGCGCTTGCGGCCGTTGAACGTGTCAGCCATATCCGCTCCTCAATCATCCCGCGCGAGTGACGAGCTCGCGCCTGCTGCTGCGTGCGAGGGCCGCCAACCCTCGCCTGTCCTAGAAACGGCTCACCGGAGGGTCCGCCTTGGGGTTGCATCGACCCCAAAAGACCCTCCGGAGAAACGTCCGTTGTTGGCATCTGGCAACTGGCAGCAGGCAGCAGACTGTGGTCCCGCTGCCCGCTGCCTCATGCCTGGTGCCTTACTTCACTTCGACGGTCGCACCTTGATCCTCGAGCTGCTTCTTCAGCTTCGCGGCCTCATCCTTCGACACGCCTTCCTTCACGGTCTTGCCGCCGGCCTCCACGAGGTCCTTGGCTTCCTTGAGGCCAAGGCCGGTGATGGCGCGAACCTCCTTGATGACGTTGATCTTCTTCTCGCCACCCGCCTTGAGGATGACGGTGAACTCGGTCTGCTCCTCGGCCGCAGCGGCGGCGCCGCCGGCACCCGGAGCCGCGGCGACGGCGACGGCCGCAGCCGCCGACACGCCCCACTTCTCCTCGAGCATCTTGGCGAGCTCGGCCGCCTGCAGGACGGTGAGCTTCGAGAGATCATCGACGATCTTTGCGAGATCGGTCATGGTTGAATTCCTTCCGGTTTGAACCTGTCAGACATGCAGTCCTGAAGAACTGCGCTAAAGCTTCGTGGCGCTCTTCGCGCCGCCCTTACCGTCATGCGGCCTCGCTCTTCGACGCCTTCGCCTGGATGACGCGGGCGAGCTTGGCTCCCGGCTCCTTCACCGTGCGAGCGATCTTGGTCGCCGGCGCGTTCAAGAGACCGATGAGCTTGGCTCTGAGCTCATCCAGCGATGGCAGATCGGCGAGAGCTTTGACGGCCTTCACGTCGAGAACGGTCGCGCCCATCGCGCCGCCGAGAATGACGAGCTTCTCATTCCCCTTGGCGTAGTTGACCGAGACCCTCGCGGCGGCCACCGGATCCTTCGAGTAGGCGAGGCACGTGGGCCCCTTGAAGAGATCGGCGATGGGTTCGTACGAGGTGTTCTTCAACGCGAGTTTCGCCAGCCGGTTTTTGGCCACCTTGACCTTGCCGCCAGCTTCCTTGATGCGCTGGCGATACTCGGTCATCTGCGCGACCGTCATTCCGGCATAGTGGGCGACGATCACCACACCAGTGTCCTTCAACACGGTGTTGAGCGACGTCACGAGCTCACTTTTCGCGGCTCTATCCACCTGCTCACTCCAGTTTGCGGAACGCCTCGTTAAAGCGCTCCGCGGGTTGCACCTTGCCGCTGCCGGCAAAACCGCCTTTAGCGACGCTTTTCTGTCCGTCCGCGGCGCCAGAGGTGGCGGCACGGTGCTGACCCAGGTTCAAACCGGCTCACCGAGGCCCTTGCGGGCCCGAAAAACCGGCTCGTCTCTGTCTCATGCAGGCCCGCATGGCTTAAGCCGGCAAACGTCGCATTGACGGGTGCCAGCACCTGCAATCTCGGACAGTCATTCCGGAGGTTTGCGCCTTATATGGTCTCGCCTCCCCGGAATATCCAGGCCCGTGCCGGAAACCCGGCCCGCGCCCGAATTCGTCTGGCCCGTTAATGATGGGCCTGCACCCCCGTGAGGCCGGTGGCGTCGATCTTGACGCCCGGCCCCATGGTGGAGCTGACCGATACCTTCTTCACGTAGTTGCCCTTGGACCCCGCCGGCTTGGCCTTCATGACGGCGTCCACGAATGCCTTGATGTTCTCGGCCAGCGCCTTCTCCGTGAAGCTCGCCTTGCCGACACCGGCGTGCACGATGCCGGCCTTCTCGACGCGGAACTCGACCGAGCCGCCCTTGGCGCCCTTGACGGCGGCGGTAACGTCCATGGTGACGGTGCCGACGCGCGGGTTCGGCATCAGGCCGCGGGGGCCCAACACCTTACCCAGGCGGCCGACGAGACCCATCATGTCGGGCGTCGCGATGCAGCGGTCGAAGTTGATCGTGCCCTTGGACACCTGCTCGACGAGGTCCTCCGCGCCGACGAGATCGGCACCGGCCGACTTCGCCTCCTCGGCCTTGGCCCCGCGCGCGAACACGGCGACGCGCGAGGTGCGGCCCGAGCCGTTCGGCAGGTTGCACACGCCGCGCACCATCTGGTCGGCGTGCTTGGGATCGACGCCGAGGTTCATCGCCACCTCGATCGTCTCGTCGAACTTGGCCTTGGCGCGCTCCTTGACGAGCTTCACCGCGTCCTCGATCGAATAGGACTTGTTGCGGTCGATGCCCTTGTGGGCGGCCGCCATGCGCTTGCCGCCGGCAATGCGTGTTTCCTTGATCGCTTCTGCGCTCAGTTTCTGTGCCATCGCGCTCACCCCTTCACCTCGAGGCCCATCGAGCGGGCGGATCCGGCGATCGTCTTGGCTGCCGCCTCGACATCATCGGTGTTGAGGTCCTTGAGCTTCAGCTTCGCGATGTCGCGCACCTGCGCCATGGTCACGCTGCCCGCCACGTCGCGGCCGGGCGTCTTGGAGCCGGAGGTGAGCTTCGCCGCCTTCTTCAGGAAGTAGGAGGCAGGCGGCGTGCGCATCTCGAAGGTGAAGGAGCGGTCGGAGTAGACCGTGATCTTCACCGGGATGGGCGTGCCCTGCTCCATGTCCTTGGTCTTGGCGTTGAACGATTTGCAGAACTCCATGATGTTGACGCCGCGCTGGCCGAGCGCGGGTCCGATGGGCGGCGAGGGATTGGCCGCCCCGGCCGGCACCTGCAAGCTGATGTAGCCTTCGATTTTCTTTGCCATGGTCTCCCCTAGCACTTGACGGGAAGGGGCTTTCCTTCCCAGGGTTAGCGGTCAACGGGCTTTTGCGGCCCTCCCGCGGGTTTTCCGCAGGGAGGCCCCGAGTGGGGTTGTCCTTGCGGCTCGGCGCTCGAATTCGCGCCTCAACTCTCGCCAATCTCTCGCCGTCGCAGACCTTTCCTCGCCGCCTAAGCGGGCACCTTCTCGACTTGCCCGAACTCGAGCTCGACCGGCGTAGGCCTCCCGAAGATCGACACTGCCACCTTGAGCCGCGAGCGCTCCTCGTCCACCTCCTCGACGTGGCCTTGGAACGACGCGAACGGTCCGTCCGCAACCTTCACCTGCTCGCCCACCTCGAACGTGATCGACGGCTTGGGCCGCTCCACGCCCTCCTTCACCTGATGGAGGATCCGCATGGCCTCGTCCTCGGAGATCGGCATCGGCTTGTTCTCGGCGCCGAGGAAGCCGGTCACCTTGGGCGTGTTCTTGATGAGCAGGAAGGCGGGGTCCGTCATCTCCATCTTCACGAGCACGTAGCCGGGCAGGAACTTGCGCTCCGCCTGCACCTTGCGCCCGCGCTTGACCTCGATCACCTCCTCGGTCGGCACCAGCACCTCTTCAAAGAGGCTGTCGAGGCCCGCCGCCTTGGCGCGCTCGCGGATGGCATCCGCGACCTTGCGCTCGAAATTCGTGTAGGCATGCACGATGTACCAGCGCTTCGCCATGGCCGCTTTCTCAGGGCGCGTCTGCTGCGCGAGATTTATGGACACTTCTTCTTCCGCTCTTGAGCCGTCCGTCAGTGCGGCCCACCCAACACCAATCGCACGAGCCAACCGAGGATTTGGTCCGTGACGAGGAAAAACATCGAGGCCAGGGCAACCATGACCAAAACCATGAGGGTGGTGATCCACACCTCTTTCCAGGTGGGCCACGTGACCTTCGCAGTCTCCTGGCGAACTTCCTGAATAAACTCGATGGGATTGTATTTGGCCATCAAAGTGACTTCCCCAGGCATCCTGCGACAATCTGACGCACTTGCGCACGCCAGTAAAGGCCGCCCCGGCGCCCTCGTCCCGGTCGCGGCCGACAAGTTCTGGCAGGGGCGGAGGGTCTCGAACCCCCAACCTTCGGTTTTGGAGACCGACGCTCTGCCAATTGAGCTACACCCCTATTTCGCGTTGAAGCGGCTGCCTGCCTCACGCGGGGGCGGCATACTTAGCTGAAGAAATCCGATTTGTCACTTGCTTGTGGCCGCTTAGCCGCGGGCCCGTTCAGCGCGCCTCCTCGACCACCACCGCGGTCCCGTAGGCGAGCACCTCGGTGACCGCCGCCGCGATCTCGTTGGCGTCATAGCGCATGGCGAGGATGGCGTTGGCCCCCATGCTATCCGCGTGCTCGATCAAGGTGTCGTAGGCCTCCTGGCGGGCCTGCTCGGCGAGGTTGGTATAGAGAGTGATGTTGCCGCCGAAGAAGATCTGGATCGCTGCTCCGATGTTGCCGACGATCGAGCGCGAGCGCACCGTCAGCCCGCGCACTAGCCCTAAGTGCTTCACCACGCGGTAGCCCGGCAGATCGTTGGTCGTGACCACCAGCATGGCGGTGCCCTCATCCTGCAGCGCGCGTTTGGTTGAATGGAGCGGGTGAAGGGAATCGAACCCTCGTCATCAGCTTGGAAGGCTGTTGCTCTACCATTGAGCTACACCCGCTTTCGACGTCACCGCAGCCAAGCCGTCCCGGCGGAGCTGGTGGAGGGGGCTGGATTCGAACCAGCGTAGGCGAAGCCAACGGATTTACAGTCCGTCCCCTTTAGCCACTCGGGCACCCCTCCATGAGCCCCGAACTTCCACTTGTAAGGCAGCATCGCCCGCAAATGAAATCGCCCCGCGCGGCAAAGCGGCAGGGCCCTGCGGTTTATGGTGAGCGGGCCCTTGGATGTCAAATGGAAAAGCGGCAGGATGGACGCGCCGCGCCCCAAGCCCCCAGCCGCAAAGCACATGAAACCAACGCCGCCAGCGCGCCGCGATCGCGCGCCCGACAAGAAGCATGGCAAGTACCGTCCGGGCCGCCCGGCGCGCAGAGAAGAGGCGGATGGCCCCCTCCGCCTCTACGGCCTGCACGCGGTCGAGGCCGCGCTGCGCAACCCCAGGCGCACGGTCACGCGGCTGCTCATGACCGAGAACGCCGAGCACCGGCTGCAGCCTGCGCTCGCCGGCCGTAGCCCGGAGCGCGTCAGCCCGCGCGATCTCGACCGGCTGCTCGGCCCCGACACCGTGCACCAGGGCGTGCTGCTCGAGACCGAACCGCTCGCCGAGCCGGCCTTGAGCGACATCGCGGCGGCGGCCGATGCGGGCGGCCCGCTCGTCGTCCTCGACCACGTGACCGACCCGCACAACGTCGGCGCCATCCTGCGCTCGTGCGCGGTGTTCGGTGCCTCGGGCCTCGTGATGACCCGCCGTCACAGCCCGCCGCTCGACGCCACGCTGGCCAAGTCGGCCTCGGGCGCGCTCGAGCTCGTACCGATCGCGCTCGAGCAGAACCTCGCCCGCGCCATCGCCGAGCTAAAGGAGCTTGCGTTCACCACCATCGGCCTCGATGACGAGGCCGATCACCTCTTGGAGGAGGAGACGTTGCACGGCCGCGTCGCGCTCGTGCTCGGCGCCGAGGGGAAGGGCTTGCGCGAGCTGACGCGGTTAAGCTGCGACCGGCTGTGCCGCATCGCCACCTCAGGCCCGATCGCCAGCCTGAATGTGTCGAACGCGGCGGCCATCGCGCTGCACTTGGCGGCGTGGCGGCGGCGTCAGGCGGCCCGCGCTTGAAACAGCAAGGAGCGGAGCGGTTGAGCGCCGCACCGCCCCTCTCATTTCAAGCCAGATCGCCTACTCGCAGATCAACGGGCGATGGCAGACATAATCACCGCCTCGGCAGGCGCGGGGCAAATGCGGCGGCTAGAGCGCCTCTACTTCATGGCAACCGGGTGCGGCGCCGGCACCGCAACGACGGGCGCGTTGCAGCACAGCCGCGGCGCCCAGTAGCGCCGTCCGTAGGCGGCGTAGGGGCGCTCGAAGCGGGGCCAGTACCCGCGCGGCATGTACATGGCCGGATAGGGATCGGGCGGCAGCGTCGCCGAGTAGTAGATGTCGAAGTACTGCGGGTAGTAGACGAAGTGGGTGACGGCCGGGGCGGGCGTGAACACCGTACCGCCGCAAGGCGCTGGCCCGCGGCACCAAGCTTCAGCGGGGGTATGGCTCGCAACACCCAGCGCGGCGGCGGCGCCGATGGCGGCAAGCGCACTCTTTAATTGCATGCGAAATCCTCGGTACTTGATGGACGGACGCAACTCACGTTCACCCTTACCGAAAATGGCTAACGATCCGCTAAGGGTGCCCCGTTTTGGTGCAGATATCAGGGGTGGGAACCGTACCCCTTGCTGGCGGATGACCGACTTGCAGGCTCTGTTAGAGGGCGCCGTGCATCTTGGCCGGGCGGGGCGGCGCACGATATAAGCCCTTTCCGTTGCCTATCGTGGCAGCAGCCGACCGCATGAGTTCATGCGGTTAAACCGGAGGCCGGCTTAGCTCAGTTGGTAGAGCACCTGATTTGTAATCAGGGGGTCGCAGGTTCAAATCCTGCAGCCGGCACCAGAACTTAGAAGCAGAACGCTACACTTCAGATCACGCAAGGGTAACGCCTGGGGTAACAGTTCCGGGGGCTCTCTTCAGTCCGAGAGCCACGCCCGCAAGTAGCGTTC
>DATIZL010000147.1:0-4466 GCA_035517115.1 Hyphomicrobium sp. | reverse complement strand
TCGAAATGCATGGTGTACTGCGCCCGTCCCTGGCTCATCGAGCGCAGGTTGTTGACATAGCCGAACATGTTGGCGAGCGGCACCATGGCGTTGATCACCTCGGCATTGCCGCGCTGATCCTGCCCGGTGATGCGCCCGCGCCGGCTGTTGAGGTCGCCGATGACGTCGCCCATGTAGTCGCGCGGCGTCACCACCTCGACGCGCATCACCGGCTCGAGCAGCTTCGGCCCCGCCTTGGCGAGCCCTTCCTTCATCGCCGCGCGCGCCGCGATTTCGAAGGCGAGTGCGCTCGAATCGACCTCGTGATAGGCGCCGTCGGTCAAGGTCACCTTGAGGTCGATGACCGGGAAGCCCGCGAGCACGCCGTTCTCGAGCGAGCCGCGCACGCCCTTCTCGACGCCCGGGACATATTCCTTGGGCACCGTGCCGCCGACGACGTCGTTCTCGAACTCGAAGCCGCCGCCCGGGGTGAGCGGCTCGAAATGCATCTTGACGCGGGCATACTGGCCCGAGCCGCCGGTCTGCTTCTTATGCGTGTAGTCGATATCGGCCTGCCGCGTGATGGTCTCGCGATAGGCGACCTGCGGCGCGCCGATATTGGCCTCGACCTTGAACTCGCGCTTCATGCGGTCGACGATGATCTCGAGATGGAGCTCGCCCATCCCCTTGATGATGGTCTGGCCGCTTTCATGATCGACCGCGACGCGGAAGGACGGATCCTCGGTCGCGAGCCGGGCCAGCGCCTGGCCCATCTTCTCCTGGTCGCCCTTGGTCTTGGGCTCGACCGCGATCTCGATGACGGGATCGGGGAACTCCATGCGCTCCAGCACCACGGCATGGGCGGGATCGCACAGCGTGTCGCCGGTCGTCGTGTTCTTGAGGCCAGCCAACGCGACGATGTCGCCGGCGCGCGCCTCTTTGATGTCCTCGCGATGGTTCGCATGCATCTGCAGCATGCGGCCGATGCGTTCCTTGTTGTCCTTGACCGAGTTGAGCACCGCCGTGCCGCTCTGCAGCACGCCCGAATAGATCCGGGCAAAGGTGAGCGAGCCGACGAAGGGATCGGTCATGATCTTGAAGGCGAGCGCCGCGAAAGGCTCGTCATCCGAGGCATGGCGCACGACCGGCTCGTCCGAGCCCATCTTCACGCCCTTGATCGCGGCGACATCGGTCGGCGCCGGCAGGTAGTCGACGACGGCGTCGAGCAGCGGCTGCACGCCCTTGTTCTTGAAGGCCGAGCCGCACAGGATCGGCACGAAGGCGTAGGACGTCGTGCCCTTGCGGATGCAGCGCCGCAGCGTGTCGGCGTCGGGCTCCTCGCCCGCGAGATATTTCTCCAGCACCTGGTCGTCCTGCTCGACCGCGAGCTCGACCAAGGTCGCGCGGTATTCCGCCGCGAGATCGGCCATGTCGTCGGGGATCTCGACCTCGTCGAACTTGGCGCCGAGCGTCTCGTCGCGCCATTTGACCGCCTTCATCTTGACGAGATCGACGATGCCGACGAAATCGCTCTCGACGCCGATCGGCAGCTGCGTCACCAGCGGCACGGCGCCGAGACGATCCTTGATCATCTCGATGCAGCGCATGTAGTTGGCGCCGATGCGATCCATCTTGTTGACGAAGCAGATGCGCGGCACGCCGTATTTGTCGGCCTGACGCCACACCGTCTCCGATTGCGGCTCGACGCCGGCGACGCTGTCGAACACCGTCACCGCGCCGTCGAGGACGCGCAGCGAGCGCTCGACCTCGATGGTGAAGTCGACATGGCCCGGCGTGTCGATGATGTTGATGCGATAATCCCGCCAGAAGCAGGTCGTCGCGGCCGAGGTGATGGTGATGCCGCGCTCCTGCTCCTGCTCCATCCAGTCCATGGTGGCCGTGCCCTCATGGACCTCGCCGATCTTGTAGGAGCGGCCGGTGTAATAGAGGATGCGCTCGGTGGTCGTCGTCTTGCCGGCATCGATGTGGGCCATGATGCCGATGTTGCGATAGCGATCGAGGGGAGTGGTGCGTGCCATGAGAAGCTCCGGGGCGGCGCTCGAACTGCGCCTACCAGCGATAATGTGAGAACGCCTTGTTGGCGTCCGCCATGCGGTGGGTGTCCTCCCGCTTCTTCACCGCGTTGCCGCGGTTGTTGGCGGCGTCGAGCAATTCCCCCGAAAGCCTTTCTTCCATGGTGTGCTCCGAGCGCTCGCGCGAGCTGCCGATGAGCCAGCGGATGGCGAGCGCCTGGCCGCGGTCGGGGCGCACCTCGACCGGCACCTGGTAGGTGGCGCCGCCGACGCGGCGCGAGCGCACCTCGACCGCAGGCCGAACATTCGACAGCGCGTCGTGAAAGGTGCGCAGCGGATCCTGCCCGGAGCGCTTGGCGATGCGCTCGAGGGCGCCGTAGACGATGCCCTCGGCGACCGACTTCTTGCCCTCATACATGAGGCAGTTCATGAATTTGGTGACGACGGGGTCGCCGAACTTGGCGTCCGGCAGGACCTCCCGTTTGACCGCGGCGCGACGACGCGACATGGCTCGCCCTCTCCTTACTTCGGCCGCTTGGCGCCGTATTTCGAGCGGCGCTGGCGGCGGTCCTTGACGCCCTGGGTGTCGAGCGTGCCGCGGATGATGTGATAGCGCACGCCGGGCAGATCCTTGACGCGGCCGCCGCGGATCAGCACCACGGAGTGCTCCTGCAGGTTGTGGCCTTCGCCCGGGATGTAGCTCGTCACCTCGAAGCCGTTGGTGAGGCGCACGCGCGCCACCTTGCGCAGCGCCGAATTGGGCTTTTTCGGGGTCGTGGTGTAGACGCGGGTGCAGACGCCGCGCTTCTGCGGCGACTGGCCGAGGGCCGGCACCTTGTTGCGCGCGGCCTGCGGTCTCCGCGCCTGGCGGATCAGCTGATTAATCGTCGGCATGCCTCTCGACCCTCATCAAGCGCAATCGCCGCGCGACGTGCTTCCCGCACCGCCGACACGGCTCAATGGGAACTCCGGATAGATGCACCGTCTCGCACGGTGCCGAGCCAAGACCCTATACTCGGGCTGCGTTTAGGTGGCTTCCTACCGCCAGCCCCCCCTTTTGGGTGCGCGGATAATATGGACGCCCCCCCACCCCGTCAAGGGCAAGCACCCCCTCGGCTTGCGAAAATCTGGGGAGAAACGCCGTCACCGTCGCGCCGGGATGCGATAGACGACCTCGGGGTGCTCGATCTCGCCCTTCCGCAAGCGCGCCGTGCCGATGACCACGCCGCCCAAGCCCTCGGCAAGGCGGCGGCTCGGCCGATTCGCCTCGACCACCGGCCACAGCACGGCGCGAGCGCCCGTGGCGCCACTCGCCCAGTCGATCATCGCCGCCACCGCCTCGGGCCCATAGCCCTGGCGCTGCGCCGCCTCCTTGAGCCAGAGCCCCGCTTTGGGCTCCGCCTCGGCGAGGTCCTGCAGCCCGGCAACGCCGAGAAAGTCGCCGCTCTCCGCCCCGCGAAGCACCAGAAAAAGGTCGCTCCCTGCGGCCATTCTCGGCAGCCAGCCGCGCCAGACCGCGGCGAAAGCCTCGAGCGAGGGTTCGGGATCGAAGCTCATGAAGCGGGTGACGCGCGGCGTCACCGCGGCAAAGATCTCGGGCGCGTCCGAAGGTTGGAAGGCGGCGAGCCTAAGCCGTGCCGAGGTTAGGACGAGGGTGCGCAGGTCCATGGCGCCATCAGCGGGCGGGAACGGGCGCGGGTCAAGCCCGCCAGCGCTACCCTCACCCTCCCAGCCTGCGGCCGGGCCCCCCTCTCCCGCTCTCGCGGGAGAGGGGCTAGCTAGATGCGCGCAACCCCTCTCTCTCGCTGCCCGGCCATTAAGCGGACGACGCGCGGCGTCACCGCTGCAAAACGGATCGAAATGGGTCATCCGGTCGGCGCCGTGTGGTCGAGGAGAAAGCTCAAAACCTGAGCTTTCTCGGCAGGCGCCGGGGCCGTTCGAGCTCGATTTCCATCTTCGGCGCCGAAAGCAGAAAGGATTTGAAGTCCTCGGCCGGCTCGCTCGCGGCGAAGTCGCGGTAGGCGACGACGACCACGGTCTTCTCACCACGTCTGGTGACGATCTGAGGCCCTTCGCGGAGCGCGCGATCGACGACCTCGCTAAATCGTGCCTTGGCGTCCCCCAGCTTCCAGGTCTTCATGTGAACATTCCAGTCAGATTGGCAAGAGCCGTCAGGCACCCGGCGGACGCCGCTCCCGCAAAAAAGGGGCCGGCAAAGCCGGCCCCTCTTCTCAAACCTGACGTTACGCTCAGGCGATCTTCTGCCCGGGCTCCTCCAGCGCCGGAACCTCGCCGCCTTGCTGGGCGGCCAGCTCCTTGTCGCGCTCGGCGGCGAGCTGGCGCCACCGCGCCATGACGCTGCCGGTGCCGGCGGGGATGAGGCGGCCGACGATGACGTTCTCCTTGAGGCCGGAGAGCACGTCGACCCGGCCCGACACCGCCGCCTCGGTGAGG
>DATIZL010000146.1:0-39830 GCA_035517115.1 Hyphomicrobium sp. | reverse complement strand
GTATCTATTGGCTTCGAACATGGTGGGGCTGGGAATTTTGGCGCCCAGGGCCTGTGGTTGGGGGCTTCATCATCGGAGGCGTGCTTGTCGCGTCCGCGATCGCGCAGCATCGGGCCACCAATGATGCTATCCGAAATTGTGCCGAAGACTTTCCGGGGTTCGACCCCCGCACCGGAACCTTTGTGAACGAAAGCGGCGAGCGTCGGGTGTGCCCGTACCTCTACTGACAGCTAGGCTGGCAGTGCCAGGTAGTGGGTTGCGCCCAAACTTCTTGCGGAGGCCCGTCAGCTGCCCGCATAAGAGGCGCTTCACGGCGACGACCTCCAGACGCCCCACTTGCGCTTTGCCATCCGCGGCCCTCACACGGTCACCCAGGGGCATGCTAAAAGGGCTTCGCTGCGCATCGGGTGGCTCCCGGCTATTCCAGCAGAGGAAAAGACCGGCCGTAGGTGTCCGGATTTGCTACTATTTCTGATCAATGCGGACATCAGCGTCCGGTTTGATAGCTTTCTCGCGCGCCTCACGCGGCAGCACGTAAATATTCGCAGCTCTCCCTCCGTTCAGTGCGCCAAGCGGACCGCCGCGGAGATACAGCTCCCCCGAAAGCTCGCTCATCAACCGGCGAACCTGACGAACCGAGCAGCCGCAGTGTTGGGCAAGCTGCTCCTGCGTCGCTCGGCACTTGCCGCGCTTATCGACCTCGCGAGCAACGGCGAGCAGCAGCAGCTTCTTCGTCCCGCTGAGCGGTTGCTCCCACGCCCACTCTGTGGCTTTGCCGCTCATCGGCATGCTGCCCCTGCTCACGTCGCGTTTCTTGGGCCAATTCTTGGGCCCAAGAGAACAGCGACTTCGCTAAGTTATTGAGATCAGTGGTCGGGGCGGCGTGATTCGAACACGCGGCCCCTTGCTCCCAAAGCAAGTGCTCTACCAGGCTGAGCTACGCCCCGACGCTGGGTCCTGCCGGGGACGCCCGACGGGACCTAGGTGTTCTCTCTGCCGCGCCGCCGCGGGGAGGTCAAGCGCACCCGCCGCGCGGGGAGCGGCGACATGAGACGCCCTGTTCAAATTTGAACTTCAGACGTCAGTGAGCGGGCGAGCCGAAAATTGGGTGACGCACGCGGTCGCCCGGCTTGAGGCCTAAGCGCTCGGTCGCCCCGCCCGCCATCTCGAGCACCGCCGACACCATCCCCTGCGAGCTGATGATGCGGTCCGACAGCGGCTCGGCATTGTGCTCGATGCGGAAGATCGTGCCATCCGCGCGAATGAACACCATGTCGAGCGGGATGTACGTATTGTGCATCCACATCATCACCTCTTGCGGAGCGCCGTAGGGAAAGAGCATGCCCTGATTGTCGGCAAGCTCGGTGCGGAACATGAGCCCGAGCTCTTTCTCCTTGGGGTCGACCGCCATCTCCACGTCGAGCGGCGTCTCCTGACTGGCGCCGGTGACGAGCCACAGCTTCTCCACCCGCATGCGCGCGCACACCGGGCCGGCGAAAGCAACCAGCAGCGCGGCGACGATAAAAAGCGGGGCCGCCCAAACGGCAGCCCCGCTCGAAATTCTCTGGCCTTTAGGCTCGCGCACGGTCAATGCGTCGGCGGAAGTCCCGGCCCCGGCTGACCGTCGGGGCGCAGCTCCGCTGCCATGCAGCCCTTCGAGCCATGGCCCCAGCGCACCAGCACCATCTGGCCCGGACGCAGCTCGGTGAAGCCGAAGCGGCGCAGCGTCTCCATGTGCACGAACACGTCCGGCGTGCCCTCGCCCCGCGTCAGGAAGCCGAACCCGCGCACACGGTTGAACCATTTCACCATCGCCCGCTCCCAGTCGCTCTCCGGCTGGACGATGACGTGCGTCCGCTGCGGCAGCTGCGATGGGTGAATTGCCGTGCTTTCGTCCATGCTGAGGATGCGGAACGCCTGCATGCCCTTGGGGCGTCGCAGCACCTCGCAGTGAACTCTAGCTCCCTCGTAGGCCGTTTGATATCCCCCCGCGCGCAGGCAGGTGACGTGGAGCAGGATGTCGGCCAACCCGTTGTCCGGGACTATGAAGCCATAACCTTTTGATGCGTCAAACCATTTTATGGATCCGACCACCTCGAAGACTTCGATCCCGGCCTCTTCGCCGTCCCGAATGGCTTCGTTTGAGTGCTCGAATTGCGGAAAGTCGGGACGCTTGGAATCCCCCATCTCGGTACCCCGCTACTGCTCAACGTTGCATGTGCTGCCTCGCCGCCGACACAGCCGGACGTGGTAGTTGCCCTCTCCCACATGCGGGCTCGGCGGCAAAGCGGGCAGAGAATAACACCAGTTTCCCGGCCCGCCAGGGGCATTATTCGGCCCACAACTTTCGCGGCGCGACTCGCACGCGATGTCCACATGATCACATTGGTTAACATGCTGAGATAAATGAAGTTTTTCCCACCCCGATTCGTCCCCAACATTCGCCAACATCTCGCCGAAAACCATGCCGCCGGCCGCGCCTTGCGGGGAGCATTACTGGCTGCAATTGAACGACTTGCCTACACACTGATTCGCGCCGCGCCCGCCGATGTGTTGCGCTGTTGCTGGAGCGCGAGCGTTGCACGCAATCGGGGGCCTCGACTTCGGCTGCAACACGGCGTTCCAACAACCAACGGGCTGGCAAAAAATTTCCATTCTGGCCCGCGCGAGGAATGTGATCCTATTTTTATTTGCGAGGTAGCCTTTATATGGGAACCTGTTTTCATTAAGTTGGGCTCGCTAACCGTAAGGGATCCGAGATGCCGGCGAAGTCCTCAGCCGGGCGCGGCGCTGCAATGGCGTCCGGCGCCAGAAGCGCTTTGCGCTCCCAGCCTGCGGCACGCGGGACGGGCGGCCAGGTACGCGGCCAGGCGCGCAGTGTTGCCGGCCTCGACAAGCGGCTCGCAGGGCTTGCGACGCTGGAGGACCGCCTGCAGGCGATCACCCGAGCCGTGAAGGGGCGCATTGCCTTCTCGACGAGCCTCGGCCTCGAGGACCAGGCCATCCTGCACGCCATCGCCACCACGGGCGTGCCCATAGACGTGTTCACGCTCGACACCGGGCGCCATTTCCCCGAGACGCTCGAGACGCTCGAAGCGAGCGAGCAGCGCTACGGCATCAGAATTCGCGTGGTCGCGCCCGACGCCAAGGAGGTGGAGGAGCTCGTCGCCCGCGACGGTATCTTCGGCTTCCGCTTAGCAGTGGAGAACCGCAAGGCGTGCTGCGAGGTGCGCAAGGTGCGCCCGCTCAAACGCGCGCTCGCCGGCGCCGCGGGCTGGGTCACGGGTCTCAGGCGCGATCAGTCCGCGGGCCGCGCCTCGGTGCCATTTGCCGCATGGGATGACGAGCATCAGCTCGTCAAGTTGAGCCCCATCGCCGACTGGACGCTCGATCAGCTCGAGGCTTACGTCGCGGCCAACAAGGTGCCGGTCAATCCGCTGCACGCGAAGGGTTTCCCTTCGATCGGCTGCCAGCCGTGCACGCGCGCCATCAAACCGGGTGAAGACATCCGCGCTGGACGCTGGTGGTGGGAAAACGAGGACGGCAAGGAGTGCGGGCTGCACAACCGCCCCGGCAAACAGGAAAAAGCGGCATGACGGCACCGTTCTCTCACCTCGACGTGCTGGAAGCGGAGGCGATCCATATCTTCCGCGAGGCGGCCGCGCAGTTCCGCAAGCCCGTGCTGCTCTATTCGATCGGCAAGGACTCGACCGTGCTTCTGCACCTCGCCCGCAAGGCGTTCTTCCCGCAGAGGCCGCCCTTTCCGCTGCTCCACATCGACACGACGTGGAAGTTCAAGGACATGATCGCGTTCCGCGACAAGACGGTGCGCGAGTTGGGCCTCGACCTCATCGTCCACACCAACCGCGAGGGGCTCGAGCGTGGCATCAACCCGATCGATTATGCACCTTCCGTCTACACCGACGTAATGAAGACGCAGCCTCTGAAGCAGGCGCTCGATCAGCACGGGTTCGACGCCGCTTTCGGCGGAGCGCGCCGCGACGAGGAAGGCTCGCGTGCCAAGGAGCGCGTGTTCTCGTTCCGCTCGCCCGGCCATCGCTGGGATCCGCGCCGGCAGCGGCCCGAGATGTGGAACCTTTTGAACGGGCGCCTCGGCGTCGGCGAGACGGTGCGCGTGTTCCCGCTCTCCAACTGGACCGAGCGCGACGTCTGGCGCTACATCGCGCGCGAAGGCCTCGACGTAGTGCCTCTCTATTTCGCCGCGCGGCGCCCCACCATCACGCGCAACGGCCAGCTTCTCGTTCTCGATGACGACCGGCTGCCGTTGCAGCCGGGAGAGACCCCGCAGACGAGGACGGTGCGCTTCCGCACGCTCGGCTGCTGGCCGCTGACGGCGGCCGTTGCCTCCGCGGCGAGCGACATCGAGAGTGTCGTCGCGGAGACGCTCTCCGCGCGCACCTCCGAGCGGCAGGGGCGCCTCATCGACCACGACCAAACCGGCGCCATGGAGCGCAAGAAGCAGGAAGGTTATTTCTGATGACGGCGCTCTCCGCCATCCGTCAGCCGCAGGCTGCGCCCGAGCCGGCGCAGGAGCTCAACGGCATCCTGCATCTGTTGACCTGCGGCTCCGTCGACGACGGCAAGTCGACGCTCATCGGCCGCCTCCTGTGGGATGCCTCCGACCTTTACGATGACCAGCGCGAGACCCTGAAGAAGTCCGGGCGCACCGCCGGTGGCAGCGCGCATCCCGATTTCAGCCTGCTCGTCGACGGCCTCGTGGCCGAGCGCGAGCAAGGCATCACCATCGACATCGCCTGGCGCTACTTCGATACCGACACGCGCCGCTTCGTCATCATCGACAGCCCCGGGCACGAGCAGTACACGCGCAACATGGCGAGCGGCGCCTCGCACGCCGACGTCGCCATCATGCTCGTCGACGCGCGCCACGGCGTTAAGCGGCAGACCCGCCGGCACGCGGCGATCCTCGACATCGTCGGCGTGAAGCGCGTGATCCTCGCCGTCAACAAGATGGACCTCGTCGGCTGGTCGCAGGAGAAGTTCCGCGCGATCGAGGCCGACTTCCGCGAGCTGACGCTGCGCTTCGGCTTCCGCGACGCCATCGCCATTCCTGTCTCGGCCGTCGGCGGCGACAACGTCGCGCGGCACTCCGAGCACATGCCTTGGTACACCGGCCCCTACCTGCTCGAGCACCTGGAGCGCTTGCCCGCTCGCGATACCGCGCCCGCCGGGCCGTTCCGGTTCCCGGTGCAGTTCGTGCTGCGCGACGGGCTCGACTTCCGCGGGCTCGCCGGCACCGTCAGCGCGGGCCGCGTGTGCGTCGGCGACCGCGTCACGGATGCCTCGAGCGGCAAGAGCGCCCACGTCTTGCGCATCGCCACCATGGGCCGCGATCTCGAGTTCGCGCAGCAGGGCCAAGCCGTGGCCCTGCAGCTCGATACCGACATTGACGTCGCCCGCGGCGCCGTCCTCTCTTGCCCGCAGACGCAACCGACCGTGGCGACGCATATCGAGGCCCGCCTCGTATGGCTGTGGGAGACCCCGTTCGATCCACGCGCCGGCTATCTCTTGCGCACGGCGACCGATTTGGCGCCCATCTCGTCGATCAAGATCAAGTCGCTCCTCGATCTGGAGACGCTCGCCGCGCAGCCGGCGGAGGGAGCCTCCGTCAACGATATTGCGCTCGCGGGCATTACGCTCGGGCGCCCGGTAGCGGTCGATGCCTTCGCCGCGCTTCCCGGCACGGGGGCTTTCCTGATCGTGGATGCCACCACAGGTGCCTCGGTGGCTGGCGGCGTCATCTTGAGCGCAGCAAACGGCGGCGCGGCGGACGCCACCTCGACGTTCCGGCTCACGCGGGAGATGCTCGCCAAGGGCATCTGCCGCGATCTCGGGTCGAGCGAGCAGGACCGGCACGAGTTCCAGCGTCGGGCCAACGAGGCGGCGCTGCTGCTGCGCGCTGCTGGGGTCGACGTGAAACTGGAGCTTTAAAGCCCCGGGCGGAGTCCTAGCCGCAGGCGAAGCTATCGCTTGCGCTTCCCTGCCAACCCTCTCCAATATAGCAGAAAAAGACCCGCCGACTGGGCGGCCAACCGAGCGCGAGAGCCCTGTTCGTTATGGTAGACCTTTCCGCCTCTTGGCCCCTCATCATCGGTGGCGGCTTCTGCGTCGGGTTCCTCGTGGGGCTGACCGGGGTGGGCGCCGGCTCGCTGATGACGCCCTTCCTGATCTCCGGCATCGGCATCTCGCCCGTGCTCGCGGTCGGCACCGATCTCCTCTTCGCCTCGATCACCAAGGCCAGCGCGGCCTGGCGGCACCACGCACTCGGCAACGTCGATTGGGCGATCGTGCGCTGGCTCGCGTCGGGCAGCCTGCCCGGTGCCCTCATCATCTTCGCCTGGATCTACTACGCGGCACCCGACACGCTGCTGCTTGCAAATCTCATCCGCAGGATCCTGGCGGCGGCGCTCGTCGTCAGCTCAACTGCGGTCGCAAGCTACCCGCTGCTGCAGCGCTACGCGATGCGCTCTGCCGACGCTGCCGCGCCCACGGTCGTACGCCGCGGCCCGACGCTCGTGCTCGGTCTCGTGCTCGGCATTCTCGTGGCGCTGACCTCGGTCGGGGCCGGCGCCATCGGCGTCGTGGCGCTGACGGCGCTCTACCACTCGCTCTCGGCGCGCCGCCTCGTCGGCACCGACATCGTGCATGCGATCCCGCTGACGTTCCTCGCCGGCATGAGCCATTTCAGCATGGGCAATGTGGACCTGCCCATTCTCGGCATACTGCTTGTCGGCTCCGTGCCCGGGATCGCGCTCGGCTCGCGCATCACCGGCCTCGTGCCCGACTGGTTCCTGCGCATCGTGCTGGCGACCGTGCTGCTATGGGCCGCCTATTCGCTGGTGATGACCAAGCACTGAACGGCACGGGGCGCGGCCAGAGCCTAGGGCTCAGCTCACGACCTTCACGGGCTTCGCGTCGCCCTTCAGGGGCTTCACGTCGGTGTGGAATTTGTTCCCCGCTGTTGTCGCGGCCACGTAGCCCGCGCGGATGACGAAGTCGCCGAAGCGCTCGCCCTTCTCCCGCTCCTTGGCGTAGCGCGCGAGGATCGGCTCCAAGAGCCGCACGATCTGCGCCTTGTCGACGTCCTCGGCGTAGAGCTTGTTTAGCCGCGAGCCGTCGAACGCCGCACCGAGGTAAAGATTGTAGAGACCCGGATTGCGGCCGACGAGACCGATCTCGGCGAGATACGGCCGCGCGCAGCCGTTGGGGCAGCCGGTCATGCGGATGACGATGTCGTCGTCCTTGAGGCCGACCCGCTCGGTCAGCTCCTCGAGAGCAGTGACGACGTCGGGAAGGAAGCGCTCGCTCTCGGCGAGGGCCAGCCCGCACGTCGGTAGCGCCACGCACGCGATCGAGTTGCGGCGCAATCCCGATGTCGTGCGGATGCTCACCCCATGCTTGGCGAGAAGGGCGTCGATCTTCGCCTTCGTTTTGGCCGTGGCGTTGGCGAGGATCACGTTCTGATTGGCGGTCAGCACAAAATCAATGCCTCCCAGCTCCGCGATCTCGCGCAAGCAGCTGCGCAGCGTCAGACCGGGGCGGTCCTTGATGCGCCCGTTCTCGATGAACAGCGTGAGGTGCCAGCGCTTGGCCCCCTTCGCGTCGCTGCTCTGCCGCCAGCCGATGGCGTCGCCGGTAGAGGTGAATTTGAACGGCCGCGGCGCGCCCAGCTTGTAGCCCAGGCGCTTCTCCGTCTCGGCGCGGAAGGCGTCGAGCCCGCGGTCCTCGATCGTATACTTCAGGCGGGCGCGCTTGCGGTTTTCGCGGTTGCCCCAGTCGCGCTGCACCGTCACCACTTTCTCCGCCACGTCGACTGCCTGATCCGACGTGCAGAAGCCCATGACATCGGCCGTGCGCGGAAACGTATCCAGCTCGCCGTGCGTCATGCCCATGCCGCCGCCCACGGTGACGTTCCAGCCGGCGATCTTCCCGTCCTTCACGATGGCGATGAAGCCGAGGTCGTGGGCGAACACGTCGACGTCGTTGTCGGGCGGCACGGCGAAAACGATCTTGAATTTGCGCGGCAGGTAGTGCGTGCCGTAGATCGGCTCCTCGTCCTTCTTAGCCGGGCGCGTTTCGTCGATCACCTGCTCGCCCTCGAGCCAAATCTCATGATAGGCGCCCGTGCGCGGCACCAGGCGATTGCTCGTCGCCTTGGCGAGCTCGTAGGCCTCCATGTGGACCTTCGAAAGATGGGGATTGGCGACGGACATGACGCCGCGATTGACGTCGCCGCAGGCGGCCTTGGTGTCGATGCCGACCGCGTTGATCGCCTGCATGGCGCGTTTCAAGTTCGACTTGATGATGCCGTGAAACTGGAACGTCGCGCGCGTCGTGACGCGCAGGGTGCGGTTGGCATAGGTCCCCGCGACCGCATCGAGCCCGAGCCACTGCTTGGGCGTGACGAGCCCTCCGGGGATGCGCAAGCGGACCATGAAGCTGTAGGCCTTCTCCAGCTTCTTCTTTGCGCGCTCGCCGCGAACATCGCGGTCGTCCTGCATGTAGGAGCCGTGGAACTTCAAGAGCTGAGTATCGTCCTCGACGATCGCGCCCGTTGCCACGTCGGCGAGACCCTTCGCGATCGTGCCGCGCAGGAACCGGCTCTGCTCCTTGAGGAACTCGTTCTTTGAGCGCTTGTCGGTCATCTTCGCCTGTCCCGTGGGCCGCGGGCTGCACCCACGCTCCAATCTCAATAAACGTCGCGCTGATAGCGGCCGGCCTTGGCAAGCTCCTTCAGCTTGGCCCGGCCCGCTTCCTCGTCGCCACGCGCACCCGACGCCAGGATGCGTGCCAGCATCACGTCGACGTCGCGGCCCATGCCCTTCTCGTCGCCGCACACGTAGATGTGCGTTCCGTCCTCGATCCACCTCAAGACCTCGTCGCGGCGCTCCCACAGGCGCTGCTGCACGTAGATCTTCTCCGGCTGATCGCGCGAGAACGCGACATCGATGCGCGACAGCGCACCCGACGCCAGGTGGTCCTGCCATTCGAGCTGGTAAAGAAAGTCAAAGGTGTAGTTGCGCTCGCCGAACACGAGCCAGCTCCTGCCTTTGGCGCCCCGTTCGACGCGCTCCTCGATGAAGGCGCGGTAGGGCGCCACTCCGGTGCCCGCACCGATCATGATGATGGGCCGCGCGCCATCCTCCGGCAGGCGGAAGTGCCGGTTCGGCTTCACGTAGATGCGCACCTTGTCGCCCACGCGGGTGCGATCGGCGAGGTAGGTGGAGGCGACGCCCTTGCGCTTCTTCCCGTGCGACTCCCAGCGCACGGTTCCGACGAGCAGATGCGCCTCGCCGGGATGCGCCGCCAAGCTCGAAGCGACCGAGTAGAGGCGGCCGGGCAGCGGCCGCAACAGGCCGAAGAGCTGCGCGGAGGAGAGCTTCTCCGGGAACGTCTCGAAGAGGTCGATGAGCTGGCGGTCGGCCGAGAACTCGGCGAACGCCTTCGGCTCGGCGAGCTTCGCCACCTCGCCGCGCCCCGTGAGCTTGGCGTAGGCTTCCACGAGGTTGCGCGAGAGGGTCGTTATGTCGAAGCTCTGGCGCAGCTTCTGCACGCTGCTGCCCTCGGCCCCGAGCCCCACGGCCTCGGCAAGCTCGAGTGCCAGCCCGGGGTCGTTCTCCGGCAGCACACCGATGGAATCTCCCGGCAGATAGGAGAAGCCGGGCGCGTCCGCCGCGATCTCCACGTGCCAGGTCTCGCGCGTTGACCCGGTTCCGTTGAGATCGATGAGCGTCGCGATCTCGGCCTCGAGCGCGTTCTCGGCGGTGAATGCGGGCTCCTCGTCCTCGGAGGGCTGCGCCCCGCCCTTGAAATCCACATGCACGACGGTGGTCGACGCGCCGCTATCGGCCGGAGCGAGCTTGGCGAGCGTGCCCTCGGTCCACTCGGCGGCCTTCTTGGCAAAGTCGAGGTCGAGGTCGATGCGGTCGGCGGCGCGGGTGGCGCCCAGTGCCTCGAGGCGCGCGTCGACCGCCCTGCCGACGGCGCAGAACTGCGCGTATGCCGTGTCCCCCAGCGCGAGGACAGCGAAGCGCTGGCTCTTGTCGAGCTTGGGCGCGGCGTCGCTCATCAACGTGTTGTAGAAATCGACGGCGCGGCCCGGCGGATCGCCTTCGCCCCACGTCGCCACGAACACCATCAGGTTCTTGGCCTTGCTCAGCACGCTCATGTCGGCGTCGGCCATGTCGTAGACGCGCGCGTCGAGCCCGTGCTTCTGCGCGAGCTTCTTGACCTTCAGGGCCAGCGCTTCGGAGTTGCCGCTCTCGCTGCCATAAAGCACGGTCAGGGGCTCCCGCGGTTTCGGGGGTGCGAGCGGCTGCGGCTGAGGCTGGCCGCCTTGTGCGGCCTCGAAACCGGCGAAGAAACCCGCAAGCCAGGCGCGCTGCTGCGCGGTCGTGCGCGAGACGACCGTGTTCAGCGTATCGATGTCCTCCGGCGAGAACGGTGCGTTCCGCGGAAGCAGCGGTGCGGCGGTCACGAACGCCTCCTTGCCATCGTCAAAACCCCTTTAGCGCCACGAAGCCTATCACTTCCGTTGCACCTTTAGCTCTGCGGCGCGAGGCGCCGCTCGAATTCTTTCGCCCCGCTCGCGGGCGCCGGCTCGTAGCGCTCAAGCCTCTCCGGCGGGGAGAGCCCCGCCGCCGCCCAGTCGAGTCCGACGAAGATGATGGCGGGGCCCTTGACCTCCATGCTTTCGATGGCGCGGCCCAGGTGACCAAGCTCGGTGGCAATGACTCGTTCGCTGGCAAGCGATCCATTCTCCACGATGACCACTGCCGTTTGCGGACCGGCACCGGCGGCGATGAGCTTGTCACGGAAATGCGCGGCACTGCGCACACCCATGTAGATCGCGAAGCCCTGGCCCGGCTTTGCCAGCGCCGCCCAATCGAGATCGAAGGCTCCGTCGGCGGACGCCCCGGTGACGACCGCGAACTGGCGCACCTTCTGGCGCAGGGTCAGTGGCAGCCCTATGCCGGCGGCGCACGCATGCGCGGCCGTGATGCCCGGGATCACCTCGACCGGAATGCCGGCGGCACGCACGGCGGCCATCTCCTCGGCCGCACGCCCGAACACGAACGCATCGCCGCCTTTAAGGCGCGCGACCCGCTGACCCTTCAAGGCCTCGCGCACGAGGATGCGGTTGATTTCGTCCTGGGCGGCCGAAGGCCCCTCGGGCTCCTTGCCGGCGTCGATGCGCTGCGCGTCGCGGCGCGCGTATTCGAGGATGGCGGGATTGACGAGACGATCGACGACCAGGACGTCCGCCTCCTGCAGCCGCTGCTGCGCCTTGAGCGTCAACAGGTCGGGATCGCCCGGGCCACAGCCGATGAGCGCCACGCTGCCCGTTCGCTCTGCCCCTGAGCGGGCGGCGGCAAGCTGGCGCTCGAGCTCGCACTCGGCAGCGGCCGTCTCTCCGTGCAGGACAGAAGCGCGCCAAGCTCCGTGCAGCAGCGCTCCCCAAACCCTCCGGCGCGCGACCGGGTCGCTGAGCGCTTCGTGGACGCGGCGGCGCAGCGCCATTGCGCCTTCCGCCACACGGCCGAAGTTGGCCGGCAGCCAAGCCTCGATCTTGGCCTTGATCTCGCGGGCAAGCACGGGGGCGGACCCCTCGGTGCCGATGGCGACGACCACGGGATCGCGGTCGACGATGGCCGGCATGATGAACGTGCTCTCGGCCGGGCCATCAACCACGTTGTGGGGGATGCCCTGCGCTTTAGCTTCCAGCGCAACCTGCGAATTGACGGCTACATCGTCGGCTGCCGCAAAGATGAGCACAGCGCCGTGAAGGTCGGAGGGAGCGAAGCTGCGCTCAATCAGCGTTACCGCCGGCGCATGCGCGAGCTCCCGGATGCCGGCGTCGAACTGCGGCGCCACAAGGCGGATGCGTGCCGTCGACTTGGCAAGGAGGCGCAGCTTCTGCAGCGCCTTCTCACCCCCGCCGACGATCAGCACGTCGTGGCCATCGAGGTCGACGAAGATGGGAAAGTAGCGCAAGAGCCAGACCTTTCGCTCGGCGTTAAGCTTCCCGCCCGCAAGTGGTGAGGCGAGCGCGGCGGCCTCGAGATTTGGCGTGGCGCCGCTGTCCGGCTTTATAGGATGTCGAAGCACAATTTTCTATTGCTGCGCATCCCGTTGGAGGAAATAAGAACCGATTTCCTCTCAGGGACCATCCACCGGAAGCGCTTTCTCTTAACTTGAGCTTTTGCCGATCCAGCCAAAGGGGGTTCGTCCTCGGGCGCTGCCCCTCACACCCCCAATCCGCGCGGACGGCGACGGCGACATTTGCGTTCCGTGCCGCGGGCTCACGATCAACGAGGTTGCAGCGCACACTATTCAGTGTGCAAACGATCAAGCGATCGCGATGGCGGGATCGCGTCGTGCAAGAGCGCTCAATGCATAGCTCAAGCAAGCGTAAGAACGCTCGCTCAGACACGAGTTTGTGAGCCAGTTTTGACTTGCTGCTCGAAGGAGAGGTGTGGTCTATAGCGGGCACGGCGGTCCGGACTTGACTATCTCGTCCCGATCCGCAGACTGGAGAGGCACTTCACCAAAAGAAAGTGTCCGACCCAGTGGGTGGACCCTCGGCGGGGCCATCCGTAGATGGAAGGCAACTTGCCGATTTAGGAGGAACGTTATGAAGGTTTGGACCAAGCCCGCAGTTCGTGAGCAGGAAGTCGGCCTCGAGGTCACCTCGTATCTGCCGGCCGAGATCGACATCATCTAACGACTGTCGATCCGCTCACTTACTCATGTGAGTTTCCGACGACGGCGGTCGACACATCGGCCGCCGTTGTCATTTCCGAGGCGTCGGCGCGCCCCCAAGACTCGACGATTCCATGATCATCAAGGTTCTGGGGTCAGGTGCTGGCGGCGGCTTTCCGCAATGGAATTGCAACTGCCATAACTGCGTGGCAGTCCGCACAGGCTCCCCCGGTTTCAAGGCCCGCACGCAATCCTCCCTCGCGGTCAGCCGCGACGGGATGAGCTGGGCGTTGCTCAACGCTTCACCCGACCTGCGCCAGCAGATCGAGCGCACCCCGGCTCTCCACGCCGACAAGAAGCTCGGGCTGCGCCACAGCCCCATCAAGGCCGTCGTCCTCACCAACGGCGACGTCGATCACATCATCGGTCTCATCGACCTGCGTGAGGCGCAGCCGTTCTCGATCTACGGCACGCGCCGCGTGCTCGGCATCCTGAAGTCGAACTCGATATTCCAGATCCTGCCGGAGACGCTCGTGCCGCGTATCACGCTGCCGCTCGATCAGCCGATGCCGATCGAGGGCGCCGGGGTCGACTTCGGTCTCACCGTCGAAGCCTTCGCCGTGCCGGGCAAGGTCGCCCTTTATCTCGAGGATGCCTCCGCGGGCGCGGATTTCGGCACCCAGGAAGGCGACACCATCGGCCTCAAGATCACCGATCCCTCGGCCAAAACCTCGTTCTTCTATATCCCCGGCTGCGCGGCCGTCGATGAGGCGCTCGCCAAGCGCCTCAAGGGCGCCTCCGTCGTCTTCTTCGACGGCACCCTCTTCACCGACAACGAGATGATCGAGCAGGGCCTGCTCAACAAGACCGGCGCCCGCATGGGGCACATCAGCATGTCGGGGCCCGCGGGCTCCATCTCCGCCTTCTCGAAACTGGGGGTCGGAAGGCTCATATATGTGCACATCAACAATTCGAATCCGGCGCTCGAGGAGAACTCGGCGGCACGCAAAACGATCGAGGGAGCGGGTTGGGAAGTCGGATACGACGGATTGGAGGTACGCCTATGACCGAGCCAGTCAGCCTCGAGCGCATGAGCGCCGAGCGCAAGCCGGACGAGCCGATGAGCCGCGCCGACTTCGAGGCCGCGATCCGCGCCGTGGGCGCTGAGCGCTACCACGACAAGCATCCGTTCCATCACATGCTGCACGGCGGCAAGCTCAAGAAACCCCAAGTGCAGGCCTGGGCGCTCAACCGCTACTGCTACCAGGCTGCGGTGCCGCGCAAGGATGCTGCCTTGATCAGCCGCCTCTACGACCGCGGGCTGCGGCGCGAGTGGGTGCACCGGGTGCTCGATCATGACGGCTACGGCGAGGAGGAAGGCGGCATCGAGCGCTGGCTGGTGCTGACCGATGGCCTCGGGCTCGACCGCGACTACGTCATCTCCATGAAGGGGGCGCTGCCGGCCACCAAGTTCGCCGTCGAATCCTACGTCACCTTCGTGCGCGAGCAGCCGATTACGGTGGCGGTTGCCTCCTCGCTCACTGAGCTATTCGCTCCCAAGATCCACAAGGAGCGCATCGCGGGGATGCTCGAGAACTATCCCGATTTCATCGACGACAAGGTCATGGCCTACTTCAAGCGCCGGCTCACGCAGGCGCCGCGCGACGCCGATTTCGCGCTGAAGTACGTCCTCGACAACGCCAAGACGCGCGAGGAGCAGGAGGTCTGCGTCGACGCCGTCCGCTTCAAGTGCAACGTGCTCTGGGTGCAGCTCGACGCGCTCCAGCACGCCTACGTGGAAGGCAACATCCCGCCGGGAGCGTTCCGGCCCGAGGCCAAAAATGGGTGAAGCTCCGCCCCGTGCGCGCGCGATCGTGAGCGGCTCCTCGCGGCCGGCCCTGCCGCCGCACATCAAGCTGCGGCACGATGCGGGCCGCGGGAAATGGCTGGTGCTCGCACCCGAGCGCGTGTTCGAGCCCGACGACGTCGCTGTCGCGGTTTTGAAGCTTTGTGATGGAGCGCGCTCGGTCGATGACATCGCGAGCGAGCTCGCAATGGAATACAATGCCCCCAAAGAGGAGATCGTCGCGGACATCATCGCGATGCTCCAGGACCTCGCCGACAAGGGAGTAGTGAAGGCATGAACGAGATTGCCCCTACCCATGTGAAGGAAGCAACCGTGACGATGGACGCGGGCGAGATGCGTTGCGACAGCGCCACCGCTCCCGAGCAGGTGGACATCACCTGCGCGCGCGCGCCGATCGGATTGCTCGCGGAGCTGACCCACCGCTGCCCGCTGCAGTGTCCCTACTGCTCCAACCCGCTCGAGCTCGAGCGCGTCAACACCGAGCTTTCGACCGAGGAATGGCAGAAGGTGATGCGCCAGGCCGCCCAGCTCGGCATCCTGCAGATCCACCTCTCCGGCGGCGAGCCGACGGTGCGCCGCGACCTCGAGGAGATCGTCAAGACGGCTGCGGACGCCGGTCTTTACACCAACCTCATCACCGCCGCCGTGCTCTTGACCAAGGAGCGGCTGCAGAAGCTCAAGGACGCCGGGCTCGATCACGTGCAGATCTCCATCCAGGACGTCGATGCCGCGGCCGAGAACGCCGACCGCATCGCCGGCTACAAGGGCGGCAGCGAGAAAAAGAAGCTGGTCGCCGGCTGGGTGCGCGAGCTCGGGCTGCCGCTGACGATCAATGCGCCGATCCACCGGCACAACATCAAGAACGTGGAGGCGATCATCGACTACGCGGTCGAGCTCGGCGCCGGCCGCGTCGAGATCGCCCACGTCCAGTACTACGCCTGGGCGCTCAAGAACCGCGCGGCCTTGATGCCGACGCGGGAGGACTTCATGGCGGCGGCCAAGGCGACCGAGAAGGCGCGCGAGCGCTTGAAGGGCGTCATCGTCATCGACATGGTCGTCCCCGACTACTACGCGAAGTTCCCCAAGCCCTGCATGGGCGGCTGGGGACGCGGCATCATCAACGTCACGCCGCAGGGGCGCGTGCTTCCCTGCCACGCCGCGGAATCGATCAAGGGGCTCGAGTTCGACAACGTGCGCGACAAGCCGCTGGGCGAGATCTGGCTCTACGGTTCCGCCTTCCAGAAGTACCGCGGCACGAGCTGGATGAAGGAGCCCTGCCGCTCTTGCCCGCGGCGCGAGATCGATTTCGGCGGCTGCCGCTGCCAAGCCTTCGCTCTCACCGGGGATGCGGCCAATACGGACCCCGCCTGCTCGCTCTCGCCGCTGCACGTGGAATGGGCGCAGGTGGCGGAGGTGGAGTCGCACCGGCCGTCGCCGGAGTTCATCTACCGGCGCCCCGGCGGGGCCTCGCCCAAGCCGGCAACGGAGAAAACCCCGGCCTCGACCGAGGCTTAGCTTTTCTTGACTTCGGCCGTCTTGTTTTGGCTGACGCCGCCCTGCGACGGCGGGGTGCGTCACCATGTTCAGTCCAAGTTCAGAAACTTCTTGGCACATTCCTTTTTGGCATAAGAATATGCCGGGTCGCGCGTCGCCGCGGTTCGGGAACAATAGGGAAGGAATCCAGTATGCTCAGGTTGGTTGTCGCAGCAGGCGTCATGCTTGCGTTGCCGACGCTCGCATTGGCCCAGGATGCTGAGGCCGGGAAGAAAGTCTTCGCCAAGTGCGCGCCGTGCCATTCGATTGGCCCGGGAGCTACCAATAAGGTTGGCCCCAACCTCAACGGCGTGATCGGCCGCAAGGCCGGAACCGAGGAAGGCTTTGCCTATTCGGATGCCATGAAGGGTGCCGGCTGGGTATGGGACGAGGCCACCTTCAAGGAATACATCAGCGACCCGAAGAAGAAGGTCCCCGGCAACAAGATGCTGTTCCCCGGCGTCAAGGACGAGCTCGAGCGTGACGACCTCTTCGCCTACCTCAACTCGTTCGCGGCCGACGGCAGCGCGAAGAAGTAAGCGCGCCGCAACCTTGCAATCAGCGAGCGCCGCGGACCTAGGTCCGCGGCGCTTTGCATTGGCCGATCACACGAGCGGGCGCACGCCAGCCTGGCCGATGGTGGCGAAGAGCTCGCGCACGCTCTTTCCCCGCACGACGAGATCGGGCGCGATATCCATCAGCGGGGCGAGCACGAAGGCGCGATCGCCCATGTGCGGATGGGGCAGCACGAGGTCGGGCCCGTTCATCACGGCGTCACGGTAGACCAAGAGATCGAGGTCGATGACGCGCGGGCCCCACTTCTCCGTCACCACGCGGCCCATGCGCCGCTCGATGTCCTTGCAGCGGACGAGCAGCTCGCGCGGCTCAAGCTTGGTCGCCACGCCGACGCAGGCGTTGACGAACCAGTCCTGGTCGAGCTTGCCCCACGGCTCGGTGGCGAAGTTGCGCGAGCGCGCGACGAGATGGATGTCGCCGCGTTCCGCCAGCAGCGCAATCGCCTTGTCGATGTTGCCGGCCTTGTCTCCGAGGTTGGAGCCCAGCGCGATGATGCAGTCGAAACCGGCCGCGCCGTCCTTGCTAGCCGACATCGCTTGCAGCTCTCCCTGCCCAAACGCTTCGCCGCTCAGTCATATTTGATGTAGACGAAGCGCGCGTCGCCGGCGGGCGTACCTTCGAGGCCGCGGCCTTCCTTGCCCGGCTGCCAGTGGACGACTTCCTCGATCTTCTTCGCCAGCTCGAGGTCCTTGGGTGTGATGCCTTTGGCCGTATGCGTCATAAGGCGCACTTCGACCCAGGCATACGAGGCGGTGATATCGGGATGGTGCCAAGCCGCCTCCGCCAGGTGGCCGACCGTGTTGATCACCATCAGCGTACCCTTCCAGCTGCCCGTCTTGTATGTTCTCCGGATCCAGCCATTCTCGAGGCGCCACTTGGGCAGGTTCTTCTGCAGCCATGCGGTAACCTCGGCATCCGGCATGGGCTTTTCACGTTCCGCCGCCATATTAGTCGTCTCCTCGCCTTTCCCGACCACAGCTGGTGCTCTAAGTTCACCGTAATGCCTCTGGCCGACGCAACGCAAACCCGGTTGCCAGCAGACGGGACGCCCGCGCGGGCGCGCGCGGAGGCCGAGGCGTTCGCCGTCCGCGTCCTCGCGCCCGCGCGGTTGCACCTGGGCTTCCTCGACCTCAACGGCGGGTTGGGGCGCCGCTTCGGCAGCATCGGGCTCGCCATCGATGCTCCAGCGACGGAGCTGGTGCTTGCGCGCAGCCGCTCGTTCAAGGCCGAAGGGCCGGACCGCCGCCGGGCGCTCGAGACGCTAAAGCGGCTCGCACAGACCTATTCCCTGCCCGGCGCCTACCAGGTCGATATCCGCTCGGCCATCCCTGCCCACGCCGGCCTCGGCTCCGGAACCCAGCTCGCGCTCGCGGTTGGCGCCGCGCTGGCCGCATTGGAGGGGCTCGAGCACAACGCCGGCGAGCACGGCGAGCTCATGAACCGTGGCGCGCGCTCGGCCATCGGCATGGCGGCCTTCGAGCGGGGCGGCTTCATCGTCGACGGCGGACGCGGGGCCCAAGATCGCGCTCCCCCCATCCTCATGCGGGCCGACTTTCCGGAGCCCTGGCGCATCCTGCTGATCATCGATCCGCGCACTTCCGGCGTTCATGGTGAAGCAGAAGCTAAGGCCTTCGCCGAACTGCCTCCCCTCTCCGAAGCGGCGGCCGCCCGCGTCTGCCGCCTCGTCCTCATGCAGCTCGCCCCCGGCCTCATCGAGGCCGACATCGAAGCCTTCGGCGCTGCAGTAACCGAGATTCAAGCGCTCGTCGGCGGGCATTTCGCAAGTGCTCAAGGCGGCAGCCCGTGGGCAAGCCCCGCGGTCGGCCGCATCGCCCGTGCCTTGGAAGAGCGTGGCGCCTTCGGTATCGGGCAGAGCTCGTGGGGGCCGACCGGCTTTGCCTACACTCCCTCCGAGGAAAAGGCTCAATACATTCGCGATTCTTTGGTCGGAGCCGCCAGAGCCGAAGGGCTCGAACTTATGATCGCCAGAGGTCGCAACCGGGGCGCCGCGGTTGAGCGGATCGCCGGCGGGTGCGCGCCTTAGCCATACCCTCCCCAGCCGTCCATTTCGCACGTGCGCAATGAGGCGTTGCACGTATGCCGGCGCGAGGGCGGGACAGCCACGACAGACTGAGCTTGGACTGCACCCTCTCTGAACAAAATGCGCAACGCCTCTATTATTCTTTAGTCGAAGCCGCTAGAGCCGATGGGCTCGAATTTCTGGCCGCGGGGGTCCCCTTGCCGGGGACGCTCTGCGCTGAGCGATTTTGCAGGCACCGAACTCAAAGCAACGAGGAAAACCAAGAAATGAGCGACGCCATACCGATCCTGCACATGCTCTCGCCGCAAAAGCACATGAGCCCGTTCGACGTGAACATGGCCGCGGATGCCGGTTACAAGGTGATCGTTCCCTACATCAACGTGACGCTCGAGGAAGTGACGGCGCTCACCCAGGACGCCATCTTCTCGCGGCCCCCCGACAGCGGCGTGCGCACGGGCATCTTCATCGGCGGCAAGGATGCGATCCTTGCACTCGACATGATGGATGCGGCCAAGAACGCGCTGGTGCCGCCGTTCGGGCTCTGCACCTTCGCCGATCCCGCAGGCTCGTTCACGACGGCCGCGGCCATGGTCGCCTGCGTGGAGCGGGTGCTGCGCACGAAGTTCAACCGCAGCTGGAAGGGGCTCCGGGTGGCGGTCTTCGGCGCAACGGGCGTCGTTGGTTTCGCCTCCTCGATCATCGCGGCGCTCGAAGGGGCGCAGGTGTCGCTCGTCGCTCACCGCGGCGTGGAGCGCGTGATCAAATCCGCCGAGATCTCCAAGAAGCGCTTCGGCGTCGATCTGAAGCCGGCGCCGAGTGAGGCCCCGGAGCAAAAGGCCGCGATTATCGCCGACGCTGAGGTCATTTTCGCCGCCGCCGCCGCGGGCGTGCGCGTCATCAGCGCCGCCGACAAGGCTCAGGCCAAGAACCTCCTCGTCGTCGCGGACGTCAATGCGGTGCCGCCGCCCGGCGTTGAGGGCATGGAGCTGTTCATGGACGGCGCGCCGCTCCCCGGCTGCAACGCGCTCGGCGTCGGTCCGCTTGCCATCGGCGACGTGAAGTACAAGACCGAGTCTGGCCTATTCAAGCGCATGATATCCGCCGACAAGCCGGTTCACTTCGACTTCCGCGACGCCTTCCAGCTCGCACGGACCTTCACGACTTGAGTACGCCGGCCGTCCTCATCGCCGCGCTGACGGCGCGCGCGCTCACCGCGAGCGCCCGGCGCGCGGGTTTCGCTCCCTTGGTCGTCGACGCATTCGGCGATGAGGACACGCGCGAGCGGGCCGCGGCCTTTATGCAGCTCGGCGAGGTGACGCGGGTAGGCTTTCGCGCGCGTCCGCTACTGGCGGCGCTGGAAGCGCTGGCCGAGAAGGCGCCGCAACCTCCGGTGGGGCTCGTGCTCGGGTCGGGGTTCGAGGATACGCCAAAGCTCGTCGCCACGCTCGCCCGCCGCTTTCCGCTCGCCGGCAGCAGCAGCGAGGCGATCGCGTGGGCCAAGCACCCGGCTTCGTTCTTCCCCTTGCTCGATCGGCTCGGGATCGCGCACCCCGAGACGCAACTCGACCCCCCGCACGACCCCAGAGGGTGGCTGTCGAAGCGGATCGGCGCCAGCGGAGGTGCGCACGTGCTCCCCTGCGAGGTGGTCAAGACCCATCGCGGCCGCTACTGCCAGCGCCGTATGGATGGAGTGCCCGTTTCGCTGCTCGCCGTTGCCGCGCGGGGAACAATGCACGTTGTTGGCTTCAGCCGCCAATGGACGGCGGGTGGCGCTGTGCGCCCCTACCGTTACGCAGGTGCAGCAGGACCTGCGGTCCTAGGTCCGGCGATCGAGGGGCCGATGACTATGGCGGCCCAGAGCCTGTGCCGCGAGCTCAGTCTCGTCGGGCTCGCCTCCTTTGATTTCATTCTTGAGAACGGCATCCCCTACCTGCTCGAGGTGAACCCCCGGCCCGGGGCGACGCTCGATGTGTTCGACGATGAAGGCGGCGCGCTGTTTCAGGCCCATATCGACGCGTCGCAGAACCGGCCGGTTAAGCTTGCGCTCCCCGGGTGCGCGCGCGCCACCGGTGTGGTTTACGCCGATGCCGCTTCCTTGACTGTCGGCAGCGTGCACTGGCCCGATTGGGCCGCCGACCGTCCCCTTCCAGGTACGCACGTTCCCCGCTACCGGCCGGTCGCCACCGTGTTCGCGCATGGCGCCGACGCCACGGCCGCCGAGCTGAATTGCCGCCGACGCTTGGACGAACTGGCTCACATGCTGTATGCACGAGCCGGGAACACGGAGCGCACCTATGCAGAAGTACATCGGCCCGGCACCGAGCGTCTCGGCCCGAGCGGCCAAGCTCGTTGATGCCCTCGTTGCCGACGCCGGTGCCCTGCGCTCCATTGTCAGCATCGGCGAGGCGGGCGAGCGACGCATCGATCTCGGCGCTGCCGCGCAGGGCGGGCTTGAGGCCGGACGCCAGCTCGCCGAGATCTGCATGGGGGGCTTGGGCGTCGTGAACCTCACGATGGCCTCCGGCCTCGCGCGCTGGCCGCTCGGGGTCACCGTGCATTCCTCGAACCCGGTGATCGCCTGCCTCGGCAGCCAGTACGCCGGCTGGACCATCCAGGACAGTGCCAGCGGATTTTTCGCGCTCGGATCGGGGCCCGCGCGAGCGTTGTCGCGCGTCGAGGCGCTCTACAAGGACCTCGGCTACGTCGATCACTACAATAAGGCCGCGCTCGTCATCGAAGGCGACAAGCCACCGCCGCCCGCGGTCGTCACCCGCGTCGCCGCCGATTGCGGCATCGCGCCCGCCGACCTCACCATCCTGTTCGCGCCGACGGGCAGCCTCGCCGGCACCGTGCAGATCGCGGCCCGTGTGCTCGAGGTCGCGCTGCACAAGGCCCACGAGCTCCACTTCCCGCTCGAGCACATCGAGGACGGCATCGGCACCGCGCCCATCGCCCCACCTGTTCCCGACTTCATCAAGGCCATGGGACGCACCAACGACGCCATCATCTACGGCGGCCGCGTGCAGCTCTTCGTGCGCGGCAGCGACGAGGCCGCGCAGAAGCTCGCCAACGACCTGCCGAGCCGTAGCTGCTCCATCTACGGCAAGCCGTTTGCGGAGATCTTCGCGGCCGTCAATGGCGACTTCTACAAAATCGACCCCATGCTGTTCAGCCCCGCCGCGGTGATCATCTCCAACCTCGACACGGGCTCCTCATTCCACGCTGGCGAACTTGCTCCAGAGATCGTCGACGCAAGCTTCCGCTGAGGCCCTCGCGGGCGAGGAAGTGCGCATTGCCTTATTCCTCGAGGAGGAGAGCGGCGACTGGCACGTTCGCCGCCTCGCCGCCGCCATGCGCCGGCGCGGGGCCAGCGTCGTCGTGACCTCGCTGCCGCGCTGCGCCTTCGACACGGGCCTGCCGAGCGGCATCGATATCCCCGGATTTGACGGCGCGCTGCCCGACGCCGTGTTCGTGCGCTCGATCTCGGCCGGCACGCTCGAGCAGATCACCTTCCGGCTGGGCCTCCTGCATGCGCTGCGCGAGAGCGGCGTGCGCGTATGGAACGATGCGCGCGCGATCGAGCGCTGCGTCGACAAATCGATGACGACGTTTTTGCTGCAGCAGGCCGGGATTCCCACGCCGCGCACACGCACCATGGAGGGCGACGCGCCCGCGAAGAACTACGTCGCCGACGCCGGCCGCTCGCTCATCTTCAAGCCGCTGTTTGGCTCGCAGGGCAAGGGCCTCTTGCGCGTCGATCGCTTGAGCGATCTACCCCTGCCCGAAGCCGCCGACAACATTTACTACCTGCAGGACTTCGTGCCGCCCACCGGTGAAGGCTTCGAGGACTGGCGCGTGATCGCGACGCGATCGCGTGTCGTCGCCGCCATGGGCCGCAAGGCTGGCACTTGGATCACCAACGTGCACCAAGGCGGCTCGCCGGTGCCGTGCGAGCCTACGCGCGAGATGCGCGAGCTTGCCGCGGCGGCGCTTGCCGCGGTCGACGCCGACTATGCCGGTGTCGATCTCATTCGCGGCCCCGACGGCCGGCTCATGGTGATCGAGGTCAACAGCAACCCGTCCTGGCGCGGACTGCAGAGCGTCACCGACGTCGATGTCGCCGAGGCGATCGTCGAGGACTTCCTCGCCGCGGTCGGCGTCCATCAGCGCGCGCGCCGATGCCCTGCCTGACGCAAGAGGATACGGCCGAGCTGTTCCTCGCCGCCTGCCGCGCCGAGCTTGATGCGCTGAAACCCGGCAACGTGCACGTCCACGCCGGTGGCCACGGCATGGAGGTAGGACAATTCGAGGCCAGTGCGGCCGCCGCCGCGCCGTGGATCGCCGCCACCGGTCTCAAGGTCGGCGCACGCGTCTTGCGCGGCGTCGAGGCCTCGATGGCGGCGGCAGGCTGCAACACAAACCTCGGCATCCTCTTGCTCGCCGCCCCGCTCGCCGCGGCCGCGCAGGCGGGCAACGCCCGCTCGTTGCGCACTCGTCTCGCCCACGTGCTCGCTGCGCTTGATGCACAAGATGCCGCCGACGTCTACGCGGCGATCCGCGTTGCCAATCCGGGCGGCCTCGGTGCAGCGCCGACCGCGGACATCGCGGCCCCCCCCACGGTCGGGCTGTTGCAAGCGATGGCGCTCGCCGCTGATCGCGACCGTATCGCCCGCGCCTACGTCACGGACTTCGCCGAGATCTTCGAGTTCGGGGTGCCGATGCTGGACCGGGTGCGGCCGCTTGCTGGTGATTTCAATCTGATGGTTACCACCTTACACATGGCTTACCTTGCGGAGCTGCCGGATAGTCATATTGCCCGCAAATTTGGCAGCGACGTCGCTGAGCAAGTGCGAAAGGAACCTACGCGGCATAAGCATCTTTGGCAGCCGGTCGTCGCGCCCAGTTCGTTTGCTGAGCTTCTCGCATTCGATGCGGAGTTGAAGCGGAGAAACCTCAATCCGGGCACGACCGCTGACTTCGTTGTAGGCACGCTATTTGCCGCCTCCATCCGCGACCGATTGGACTTGTCAAGCCTCCCGTAACCCCTTGTCGAACGAGGGCGGCTGGCGCTATCTAGGGGCGGTGCTTAAGGCGCGCCGCTATCCGGCCAACCGGATCGGGGACGTTGTCGCTGATCGCAGATAACGAAGGATAGCTTTCGAGATTGGGCAGAAACCGGTGCGCCCGGCTACGGCGGGGTGGCGTTGGTGCTCGTGGTGTTTATAGCTTGGGAGGAACCCCGCAATGGCCAAGATCAACAAAGTGCTCGTCGGCGAGTCGCTCGTCGGCGACGGCAATGAGGTCGCGCATATCGACCTCATCCTCGGTCCCCGTGGCAGCGCCGCCGAGACCGCATTCTGCAACGCTCTCACCAACAACAAGGACGGCTTCACGACGCTGCTCGCCGTCATCGCTCCGAACCTCCCCTGCAAGCCGAGCACGATTCTCTACAACAAGGTGACGATCAAGGACGCGCGCCAGGCGGTGCAGATGTTCGGGCCGGCCCAGTACGGCGTCGCCAAAGCCGTGCAAGACTCGGTTGCCGAGGGCGTGATCCCCGCGTCCGAGGCTGACGACATCTTCATCTGCGTCGGCGTGTTCATCCACTGGGAGGCGGCCGACGACGCCAAGATCCAGGACTACAACTATCGCGCCGTGAAGGAGTCGATCGCGCGCGCCATCGCCGGCAAGCCGACCGCCGCCGAGGCGACCGCCCAGCGCAACACGGCCCAGCATCCGTTCGGTGCGAAGACTTGAAGCGGACACCGTCCACAGCAGGATGCCCCGCCGATGAAGGCGGGTCTGCTGCAGCGATTGGGTAGACTGCTCACGGGCCGATGGAAAGGATAGAGCGAGGCTAACGGTTCTGCTCAACCTTTCTCGTGCAATGACTGAGAGCGGCCGGCGATCTCGACGAGATCGCCGGCCCTTATCGTTCCGGCGTGCAGCGCCGTGGCGATGAGGGCTCCCGCGGCACCTGCGGCACGCAGCGCTTTGAGATCGCCGCGATCGCGCACCCCTCCCGCAGCGTACACGGCACGCGGTCCCGCGCGGGCTACGATTTCGCTCACGCGTTTGAGGTCGGGCCCGTCCGCCGCTCCGACGCGCGACAGCGTCATGACGATGACGCGGCGCGGCCAAGCGCCCGCATCCTCGAGCAGCGCTTGCGGCCCGGCGAAGCTGTCGTCACGAAAATCGAGCGAAAGCACGAAGCGGTCGGGCGGCGAATCGCGCAGCCGGCTCAAGTCGGCATCCGATAGGCTCTCCGAGCCGACGACAGGCATTGAGCCCGCGCTCGCGGGGCGGTCGCTCGGCCCCGCGCCGTCGTCGATCCAGAAGGTGACGCCGGGCATGGCGGCGCCGAGGCGTTGGGCCAGCTCCCTGTTGCGCCCGCGCCCCTCGATGCCATCGAGATCGGCCACATAGAGCGTCCGGAACGGAAAGAGCGAAAGGTAGCCGCGCGCAACGGCGACCGGGTCGCTGCCGGGCGCCAAGGGCGTCACCAGCGGCCGGTAGTCGGAGCGCTGCCCCCGACGGGCATGCACGACCAGGCCATGGCGCACGTCGATAACCGCAATGACGTCCATTAGCTTGCCTCTGCGTCCGCGTCGTGTATCACGGCCGCGCCCGCGCTGCGAAGGCAGCGGGAGGTGGACGCGGAGAAAGCACGATGGCCATCACGGCCGGCTACGACGTGGGCGGGGCGCATCTCAAGGTTGCGCTGGCCGAGGGCGGCCGCACCGTGGCCGCGACCCAGCTTCTCTGTCCCTTATGGCAGGGGCTCGACTGCCTCGATGCAGCACTCGCGCATGCCGCGCCCCTCACCGCCCGCGCGTCAGCCCACGCCGCCACCATGACGGGAGAGCTGTGCGAGATCTTTCCGGACCGCATCACCGGTGTCGCTGAGATCGTCGGGCGCTTGGAAGCCCTGCTCGGCGGCCACGTCCGCATCTGGATGGGGCCGCGCGGCTTCGGCACCCTGGACGAAGCGCGCGCCGATCCCATGAGCGTCGCCTCAACCAACTTCCTCGCCGCCGCCGAGCTCGTCGCTCGCCGCTACGACGAGGCGATCCTCGTCGACATGGGATCGACCACGACCGACATTATCCCCATCGCCGCCACCTGCCCCACGCCGCGTGCGCTCACCGACGGCGAGCGTCTCGCCACCGGCGAGCTCGTCTATAGCGGCCTCACGCGCACCGACGTCAGCGCGGTCGCGCGCACCGTCGCCTTCCGCGGTCGCACGCAGCGTCTCGCGGCCGGCAACTTCGCCAACATGGCGGACGTGCGCCGCATCCTCGGCGAGCTACCCGATGACGTGGACCAGCAGGAGACCGCTGACCGGCGCGGCAAGTCGCTCGAGGAAAGCCTCTCGCGCTTTGCCCGCTGCCTCGGCCGCGACCGCAGGGACGCCAACCTCGCCGAGTGGCGTAGCGCAGCCGAGCTGATCGCCGGGCAGCAGATGGAGGACATTCGCCAGGCCCTGCTGGCGGCGTGCGACTTGACCGGCGTTGCGATAGACGCGCCGATTGTCGCCGCCGGCATCGGGGCGCCGCAAGTGCTCGCGCTCGCCCGGCATTTGGGCCGCAAGGCGCACGCCTTTGCCGAGGTCGCCAGCGCGACCCCCGACTGCGCCGCATGGGCAACGCGTTGTGCACCCGCCGCCGCCGTCGCCTTGCTCGCGGAAGCCTCCCAGGCCTAGGGCCAAATCCCGAGCCGGTCAGCGAAAAACCGCTTCGTTTTGATCTGGATCAATGCGCAAGAGCGCATGGCCCACCCTAGCCTCGCCTCGGGGGGCCGCAGGGTCGGCCAGTAGAGCACGATGCTGCTATTCGAGGGAGCGGTGACGTTCGAGCCCGACTGCTCGGCGGTGATTTGGGCAACCACACCCCGCGGCGAGCGCATCAAGGTGTGTATCACCCAAGCCTACGCGGAGCGGACCTGGCGCATCCGCTTCAGCGAGGCGGAGGTCACCATCCAGGTCTGGCTGCACATCGATGATCTGCGCAAGCTTGCAGCCCGCGCCTGCGCGGACGGCAAGAGCGAGCTCGTGTTGTAGCGGTTGATCTGTGGGTAAGAGCCCGCGCAATAGGCAGCGTGCCCGCGCAGGTCACACCTTCTGCGCCTGCTGCGTGCGCCAAGCCTCGATGCGCTCCATCAGCCAACCCCAGGCCTCCTGCTCACGCGGGCCCGCGGTCTTGGAGATCGCAATCTCGAGATATTTGAGCTCGGCCTCGATCTTTTCGGGCGGCAGCATACCGAGCCGTGACACCAGCACCGCACACTCGAGCACGGCGGCCTGCGCGCGGTTGAAGCCGCCCCAGGGACGGTGGCTCACGGCGTGCACGATGCGACAGGAGAAACGCGGACGCACGTCATCCTCGGTCACGCGGTCAACCGCAAGCTCCCAATGCGAGACAGCGCTCTCCAAGACCGCCCCATCGATCTCGTCGGCCGCCCGGGTCGGCCAGCCCTTGCGGCCCGTCAGGCAACCCGCGAACACGCGCACGTCATCGGTATGGCTGGCGACGGCGAAAGGAACCTCGCGCAGGTTATCCAGCGTGCGCGAGGGGCGGAACGGCGCCAGCACCCAGCTCGTGCCCTCGGCAATCAACCCGAGCGGCGCGATGTGCACCTCACCCTTCGCGTTTTTCGTCGTCACTATGGCTTCGACGATAAGCGGCATCCGCCTTCTCCTTACGCGCGGCTTTCAGCGTGGCGCCTTCCGCGGCATGGCGCGTCAAGTCCTCGGTCTTGCGGTCGGCCGCCACGCCCCAATCGAGGCTTCCGTCCTGGGTGTAGCGCTTGCCCAGCGCCAAGGCGATCTCCGCCTTCGCGAGCTCATGGCCGAGATAGAAGGCGTGCGCGCCGTCCTTCTCGACGCCGAGCTTGTCGAACAACGCGAAGGCGTCTTGCGCCACATAGTGGCCGTCGCGGCTGTAGATATGAATGCCGTCCTCGGCCACCTCGATGCGGAAGTTGTGGTCGCGCACCCCGGCGGCCAGAGCGGCGATCTGATCGGGCGTTTCCGGGTAGGGCCGCAACTCATGCAGCGACAGGAGGCCCCCGCCGTAGCCCTTGGGCAGGCTCTCGTCCTCGCGCGCGCGAAACATGAGGCGGCGGGCGGCGTCGTGCTCCTGCACGGTGCGCCGCGTGTGGGGCGACACCTGCACGACGAGCACGTTGCGGATCTTGAGCTCCGAGCAGATGCCGAGCAGCACGGCGGTCACGCCTTGGCTATCGGCATCGGTGAGCTCGGTCAGGTTGCCGGTCCCCATCAGGATCTCGACCTCCGGGCGCTCGCGCCGCAGCTGGGCGTAGCGCTCGAGCGAGGTCATGAAGCCGAAGTGGATGGGGTCGAGCACGGGATCGGCGAGGCACGCGATGTTTTTGGCCTTGCAGAGATCTATGGCGCGTAGGAGAGAGGCGAGGTCGGCATGCGGCTTCGGCACCAGCACCGGTACCGTCCTCGTGCCGGCAATGGCGTCGAGCGTCGTCTCGTCGAGGCTGAGGACATAGTCTGCGCCGGCCCTAGCGCCGCGGCGCAGCTCCTCCACGTTGCCGGAATCGACGCTGACCTTGAAGCCGCCCTTGCGCAGCGCGCCGACCATCTCCTCAAGATGAGGAAACGGAACATCCGGCTGGCAGCCGAGGTCGATGACGTCGGCGCCCTCGGCCTTGAGCCTGCTGGCGCGCTCCATGATCGCGTCGACCGTGAGCGCCGGTGCGTCGACGATCTCGGCAAAGATGCGCAGGTCGTGCTGCGATAGGTCGGGCGGACTGCCGCCCTTTCCGAAGTACTGCGGGAGATCGATGATCTCGTCGGGGCCGCGCTCGAAGGAAACGCCGTAGTGCCTCTTGAGCTCGCCGAGGTCCATGCGGCTGCGGCCCGGCACGATCACGCGATCGGCGTCGAGCGGAGCCTTGAGCCGGTTTCTCACGATGGCCTCGGTCATCAGCGCCGCAACCTTCACGCCCACGTTGGCGATGCGCCACGAGCCCGCCGGCAGCCCCAGGCCCTCAACCGTACGCTGAAGCCTCGGCTCTGCGAGCCGGCCGGTCAGAAAAAGGAGCTTGTTGGCCATGGTCCGGACTTGAGCGCCGCGGGCGGTCCGATCGGCCGCCATCACCTCCGACGCGCGATAGCACGCGGGGGGGCGCTCCGTCGACGGGCTTGGCGCGGCGATGGCCGGGCTCTACTCCTCACGAGGCCGGCGAGCTCTCCCTCGTCGCCGGCTCCGAGCACGCGCCAGTTAAGCCCCGCACGCTCCACGATGGTTACGAACGTGGGATCGATTGTGCCAGACCGCGCCAGACGGAGAAGCGTGGCGTCGCGCGGGACGGCGCACGACTTGACAAGCACCACCGGCACGCTGCCAAGGCGCTCGGCAAGACGAGCCGCAAGCCCATCCGAGGTGACGGACCAATTCGCGGGGATGGTCGTGTCCCGCGCGCTGAGCTTCCAGGGCAGCCATACCGGGATGCGGCCATGGGTCAGCTCGCACGACATACCGGCCAGCGTCTCGACCGGCACGAGGCGCGGCTCGAGCGCGGCCAGCATATGTGCGGTCTGGTGCATCGCCAGAATGGCCAGGCGGTGTGCGGCGGCATCGCTGAAACCGAGGTTGGCCTGGGCGATGCGTACCGCCTCGGCGAAGCTGCCGCCGCCCGGCACCACCACTACGGGGACACGAGCGCCGGCGACTAGCTGCACCGCGGATCGAAGGCGACCGCTCTCGGCCAGGCTGCCGCCGAGCTTGATGACCGTCGCTTCCGGCGATCGGCTAACGTTTGAGTTGCGGGAGATCACCGGCCGGCACCGCCGCTCGCGGACGCACAATCTCGACCCCGACCGATGCCGGTCCGCGCTCGAGCTTCTCCACGCGCACCAGCACGGAGGCGATGCGCTTGTCCGCGAGGCAACGCTCGGCGATGCGCTCCGCCATGGTCTCGGCGAGGTTGATGTGCCCTTCGGCCACCACCGCGCGCACGGCGCCGACGAGATCGTCGTAGGACGGCACATCGGCAAGCGCGTCGTGCTGCGGCGGCGCGGTGGACGCGACGGACGCCTCGATGGTGAAGCTCACCTTCTGCGTGATGCCCTGCTCTTCCTCGTAGGCGCCGATCGCTACGGGCAGCACCAGGCCGCGCACGAAGATGCGGTCGCGGACCGCCCCGTCGAGACGGCCCTGGCCGGCAAGCCTGCCGATATGCTGCTGATCGCTCATAGCGCGCGTTCCGTTCGCAGGGGCGCAATAGCACCGGCCGGGCGAGGCCCGCAAGCCCGGCGCACGGCCGCTACCGCGGCGCTATCGATTGCGGCGGTTCTCGCACCCTCGCGGCACAGGCCGCCGCGGAACCCGAGAATGTCCGCGCCAAACGTCAGCAGGAGCGGCACGTGCTCGAGGCGCAGCGATCCCGCCAGCCCCGTGAACATGCCGCGCGAGCGCACGGCGGCAACGAAATCGCGCAGCGCCGGCGCAGGCACCCTATCCGGGAGCGCACCCCCGCGCTTGCCGTAGGTGTCGAGCATCACGCCGGCGAAGCCCGCATCCGCCAGCGGCTCAATCAATCTCAAATCGACGCCGCGATCGGCGAGTAGCACGGCGACGAGGCACGCCGTCTTGAGCGGCAGCCGTCCGAGCTTGCTCACCGTCTGCGCGGACGCTGCATCAGGCCAGAAGCCCACCTTGACGAAATCGACCCCCGTGGCCGCCGTGAGACGCACCGATTGGGCCATACGCGCTGGATCATCGACGGGGTCACCGATGGTCGCGCTCACCGGCACATGTGCCGGGAGCGCGGCGCGGATGGCCCTGACGCGCTCGGCCGGGAGCGCCCCGAGCGCGCCCGCCGCCGGGTTCTTGGCATCGATGATGTCGGCACCGAGCGACACGCAGAGGCACGCCTCGCGCGCGTCGATCACGCTGGCCAGCAGGCTCACCGGGTGGCGGCGCTTCTGCATTTCCATGCCTTATTCTTGATTTTTCGGTCTCAGGCTTCGCCGAAGATCCGCCGTTGCTCGGCGCGCACCTTGTCGCGGTTGGACCGCTCCGCGATGGGCAGCGAGACGGGGATGTCGCCGACGATAGTCGCAGGCCCGGCGGACAGGCGCAAGATGCGGGTGGCCAGCATGACGGCCTCGGCGCGGTCGTGCGTGACGAAGAGGACCGTCGTCGGCCGCCGCGACCACAGTTCGACAAGGAGCTCGCGCAGTCCCTGCGCGGTCGGATCGTCGAGCGACACGAACGGCTCGTCCATGAGCAAGACCTCCGGCTCCAGCACGAATGCGCGCGCGAGCGCTGCGCGGCGCTGCATGCCGAGCGAGATCATCTCAGGGTACGCCGACGCCGCGTCCGCAAGGCCGACACGCTGCAGGATGTCCGGTATGCGGGCGAGCCGCGCGTCCCCCGGCGGCAGCACCAGCGCGATGTTCTCGTAGACCGTACGCCAGGGCAGCAGCCGTGGCGATTGGAACACGTAGGTGAGCCCGCTGCCGCCGCGGCTCCCGAGGTCGATCTTGCCCTCGAAGTCCTTGTCGAGCCCGGCGATGATGTTGAGCAGCGTCGACTTGCCCGAACCCGAGGGCCCCGTGATCACCACGAACGACCCCGGCTGCACGGTGAAATTGATGTCCTTCAGAACCTGGATCTCTCCGCGCAGCCCGACCGCCGGAAATAGCTTCTTGCGGACCGATACGGACAGCGGACGGTTCACCGGCGCCATTTGTTCGCCCTTGCGATGAGCGGCTGCAGGATCGTGACCTCGATGATCTGCACGACGATGATGAAGGCGAGCGCGTAAGCCAGGATCATGGGCACGTCGAAGAGCTGGAACGCGATATTGAGCTGATGCCCCACGCCGTCCGAACGGCCGAAGGCTTCGACGACCAGCACGATCTTCCAGACGAGCGCCAATCCGGAGCGGGATGCCGCCGCGAAATAGGGCGCGAGCTGCGGGAGCGTCACGTGACGCAAGGTTCTCCACCACCCGAAGCGATAGATGTGGGCCATCTCCTCAAGGTCCTTGGAGAGACTGCGCGTGCCCTCCCGCAGGGTCACCGCAACGTTCGGGATCTTGTTGACGGCAACCGCAATGATGGCCGCGACCTCGGTCAGCCCGAACCAGATGTAGCAGAGCACGATAATGACGAGGGCGGGCAGATTTAGGAAGAAAATCAACCACGTGTCGAAGAACCGGTCGGCGCGTGGATGGCGCCCCAGGGCGACGCCGATGGCCGACCCTATGATCATCGCCACAACGAAGCTGAAGGCGACGCGCAGCAGCGTGGCCGCGATGTTGCCCCACAGCTCGCCGGCCTTGGCCTCGCGGACCATGACCTCGACGACCGTTAGGGGGCCGGGCAGGTAGCGGCTCGCGGCAATGATCGCGATCAGCTCCCAAAGGCCGATGAGCGCCGCCAGCGAAGCGAACGACCACCCGATGCGCCCCAGCTTGATGCTGCGCGCCGGAGCCTTAACTGCCTGCAGCATGGAAGAGCTTCGGATCGAAACGCGTGTCGCCGCCTATCAGCTCGGCGGCGCCGGCGCTCGTCAACACCTGCGTGAGCTTCTCGGCGGCACGCGTATCGGCGGCCGACCACGGCGGTGGAATGCCCTCGCGGTAGAAGGCCTTGATGGCGGCGAACTCGGCGTCGTTCTCCGGCTTGACGAGGTTGCGGACGCGATCCCAGGCGCTATCCGACTTGGCGAGGATGGCGTTGGCCTTGGTGACAACATCGAGAAACGCCGCGATCGCCGCGCCGTTCGTGGCCTGCGTTTCCTCGCGCCAGATGAACCCGACGAGCGAGGGCACCGGATTGATGTCGAGGGCCTTCAGCACCTCGTCCATGCCGATGAGCTTGCGGTAGCCGGCGCCTGAAAGCCGCGCCGCGTACGTCCAGAAGTTGAGGACGGCATCGAGGCGGCCGCTGCGCATCTCTTCCGTCAGCAGCGGCGCGGCGCCGAACACGGGATCGGCCATTTGGGCGACGTCCTTGCCCATGGTCTTTTTCGAATAGGCGCGCAACAGGAGCCAGCTCTTGTCGATGGCGCCACCGGCCACACCGAGCTTCTTGCCCTGCAGATCGGCAAGCTGGGCGATGGCGGAATCCTTCGGGACCATCAGGGCGCCGAGCGCGGAGGAATAGGGCGCGAACTTCAGATGCTCGCCGAGCGCGCGCTGGCGCAGGGCCCAGGTCCAGTCGCTGACGATGATGTCCGCATCCCCCGCCAGCAGCGCCACCGGCCCCGCCTGATTGGTCGCCACGTCGACGATGACGAGCGTGAGCCCCGCCTTCTCCGCGAGCCCTTCGGCGCGGATTGTCTCCAGAACCCAGCTGAGCGAGCCAAACTTCAGCGATGCCACCCTAAGGGTGCCGACCGACTGCGCGGCGCGTGCAGGCAGTCCAAAGCTCAGCCCCGCGAGCGCGGCCGCCCCGCTGACGAGAACGCTGCGGCGATCGATCATTGCGAGGCTCCTTCCGGGAAAAGCCGCTTCTGCACGATGTAGCGCACCGAGCGCAGCCACATGGCGTCTGTATTGCCATAAATCTCGCTCGAGGCTTGGCGCGTCACTTTCTCCTGCCCGACGTCGCGGATATAGACGCTCACTGTGAACAATACGTCCGAGGCCTTGCGCACGGTGCCAATGAAGGCGACCTCGGCGCCGGCTTTTTTGGCGAGGCCGTCCTCGCAGCCGTTGCACTTGTAGATGGGCGACTTGGCGTCGATCTCCTGAGCGATCGGCGCGGTATCGACGATGTCGTAGCGGCCGTCGGCCTTGAGAAGCTTGGTCAGCTCCTCGGTGATCAACGCCAGGCGGCGCTTTTCCTCGTCCGAGACGCCCTGCGGCATGACGCCGATCTCGTACTGCTGCTGGCTCTCGTCGATGAGGTCGAAGGGGAACACGATGGCCTTGGGCCCGGCAAGGGCGGCGGCCGGCGTCAGCAGGAGCGCCAGCGCCAAGGCCAGGATACGATTAACGTTCAGCACGTTTCCTCTGCAGCGCAAACGCCTCTCTTCGCGGAGACTTGCGGTTCCGTTGTGTTATTAGGTTACGTGTGCCGATCGGTGTTGGTTTTGCAAGGGCCTTGTTACGACCTCCTGCGCCGGAAGAGGTCACAAGTCCGAGAGTGCCGGAAGACAACCTTGACAAAACCCGCGATGAGCACCTTTTACTGCAACATAATAACATGCCACCCGAGAGGAAATTAAGATAGTGCTCTCGGCGGGAGGAGTTGAACCGGATGGCAGCAACCAAGGCGGCACCGCGCCGGCGCTACGCCGGAGAAATCCTGATTATCCTCTGTGGGTTGGCGCTCGCCGCAATGCTTGCGCGCGAGCCCCTACTCGGCGTGTCGCCCGTCAAGGCCGAGGACGCGCCTCAGGGCGCGGCACCAGCGGAAACGGCTGCGCCGGCCCCCCCTGCGGCACCCGCGCCCAAGGACGGCACCGAGGCCGCGCCGCCTGCCAATAAGGATGCCGCCGTCGTCCCCATGCTGATTGCGCGCGAGCTGCGCGAGGAGCCGCTGCCCATCTCGCTGTTGGACCTGCCGCCGGCCGATCTCGGCGTCGCCGGTGCCAAGCTCGCGGTCGCCGACAACAACACCACTGGCCGCTTCATGAACCAGCAGTTCACGCTGGAGGAGGTCGACGAGCACGATCCGGCCAGGCTCATCGAGGACATCGTAAAGAAGGTCGACGCCGGCGCGCATTTCATCCTCGCGGACATGGCCCCTGCCACGCTGCTGAAGCTCGCCGACGCGCTGCACGGCAAGGAGGCGCTCATCATCAACTACGGTTCGCCGGATGATCGCCTGCGCGAGGAGGATTGCCGCGCCAACGTGCTGCACTCCGCGCCCGCCCGCAGCATGCTCGCCGACGCGCTCGCCCAGTACCTCATCTGGAAGAAGTGGAACCGCTGGCTCCTGGTGTTAGGACCGGGAGACAACGACAAGCTGTTTGCCGAGGCGATCCGCCGCTCCGCCAAGCGCTTTGGCGGCAAGATCGTCGAGGAGCGGCCGTTCGTCTACGAGACCGGCGCCAGCCGCCGCTCCGACGGCGGCTACGAGCAAATCCAGCAGCAGATCCCGACGTTCACGCAAAGCGCGCCCGAGTACGACGTTCTCATCGTCGCGGATGAAGCCAACGTGTTCGGCGACTACTTCCCCTACCGCACGTGGGACGCGCGCCCGGTCGCGGGTACGTCGGGCCTCGTTGCGCAGAGCTGGCATCCGGCCATCGAGCTCTGGGGCGGAACACAATTCCAGAACAGATTCAAGCGTTTAGCCGACCGCTATCTGCGCCCTGAGGACTACAACGCGTGGCTCGCCGTGCGCATGGTGGGCGAGGCCGCCTCGCGTACCAAGTCGAACAGCTTCAAGGACATCGCGGCCTACCTCAAGTCGCCCAAGTTCGAGGTCGCGGGCTTCAAGGGCGTCGGGCTCTCGGTGCGTGATTGGAACGGGCAGGTGCGCCAGCCCATACCGGTCGTGACGCCGAAGCTACTCGTGACCGTATCGCCGCAACCGGGCTTCCTGCATCAGACGAGCGAGCTCGACACGCTCGGCATCGATAAGCCCGAGACCAAATGCAAAGCCTACACACAATGACAAAAGGACGTCTGCTGATGCGTTTCAAGTTCGGTTTTGCCCCGCTGCTCGGCGTGCTTGCCGCGCTTGCCGCGCCCGCGCCCTCGGCGTTGGCCTACACCGCCTTCGTCACCAACGAGAAGGACAACAGCGTCTCGGTCATCGACACGGAGAAGATGGAGGTCACCAAGACGTTCAAGGTCGGGCAGCGGCCGCGCGGCGTCATTCTGTCGAAAGATGCCAAGTGGCTGATCGTCTGCACGAGCGACGAGAACCTCATTCAAGTATACGACACCAAGACCTACGAGCTCGTGAAGACGCTGCCGTCGGGACCCGACCCCGAGCTGTTGACGCTCGCTCCGTCGGGCAATCCCCTTTACGTCGCCAACGAGGACGACAACCTCGTCACCGTAATCGACATCAACACGGGCAAGGTCGTTACCGACATTCCGGTGGGCGTGGAGCCAGAGGGCATGGGCATGAGTCCCGACGGCAAGGTGCTGGTCAACACGTCGGAAACGACGAACATGGCCCACTTCATCGACACCGAGACCAAGAAGACGTTCGACAACGTGCTGGTCGACGCGCGCCCGCGCGTGGCAATGTTCAATAGCGCCGCAACTCAGTTGTGGGTGAGCTCCGAGGTCGGCGGCACCGTGACGGTCATCAACCCGAAGGACCGCAAGATCATCGGCAAGGTCAACTTCGAGATCCCGGGCATCACCCGGCAGGCCATCCAGCCGGTCGGCGTGCGCATCAGTCCGGACGACAAGCTCGCCTTCGTCGCGCTCGGGCCGGCGAACCGCGTGGCCGTCATCGACACGGCGACCCTGCAGGTCATCAAGTATCTGCTCGTCGGCCAGCGGGTTTGGCAGATGGCCTTCACGCCCGACTACAAATACCTGCTGACGACCAACGGCGCCTCGAACGACGTGTCCTTCATCGACGTCGCCGCGCTCAAGGTCGTCAAATCGGTGCGGGTCGGGCGCTACCCGTGGGGCGTGGTGGTTGCTCCGTTCTGACTTGGCTTCGCCCTTGGACGAGAAACAATAGTCTTTTCAAATGCTTGACTTGAGACCTTGAGGCTAGGCAACCATCACCATGGATACGACGCCTGAACATCAAGCCCCGCCCGAGACGGGCGCTGCCCTTGTGGTCCGCAACGTGAGCCACCGCTTCGGCGACACGCTTGCGCTCGACGATGTGTCGCTCGAGGTGCCGCGCGGCGCCTTCGTCGTGCTGCTGGGCCTCAACGGCGCCGGCAAGTCGACGCTGTTTGCGCTCGTCACCCGTCTCTATGACAACATCACGGGCGAGATCCGCATTTTCGGCTACGACGTCCGCCGCCGCGCCTCCGCCGCGCTGCAGCGGCTCGGCGTCGTGTTCCAGAGCCGCACCCTCGACCTCGACCTGAGCCTCAAGCAGAACATGCTCTACCACTGCGCGCTGCACGGCATCCGCGGGCGCGAGGCGCGCGCACGCGTCAAGCGCGCGCTCGAGATCGTGGGGCTCGCCGACCGCGCCAAGGAGAAGGTGCGCAACCTGTCCGGCGGGCAGGCGCGCCGCGTCGAGATCGCCCGCTCGCTCCTGCACCGGCCGTTGCTCCTGCTGCTCGATGAGCCCACCGTCGGCCTCGACATCGGCTCGCGCGAGAGCGTGATCAACATCGTGCGCTCGCTCGTGGAGCGGGAGGGCCTGGGCGTCTTATGGGCCACTCATCTTTTCGATGAGGTTCGCGATACCGATCTCGTGGTCGTTCTGCACAAGGGCCGCGTGCTGTTCAAGGGCCCGGTGCCGGAGCTGCTCGCAAAGACGGGAACGCAGAACGTCAGCGACGCATTCCGGGCCATAACCGGCGCTGCGCACACGGAGATGGCGGCATGACGATCTCGAGCCCCGCAACCGCGCAGCAGAGCTGGCAGGCCGCCCGCGCCTCCGGGAGCGCCACATGGGACGCGAACCCGCCCAAGCTCGGCGTGCGTGCCTACCTAACCTGCTTCAAGGGCATCGTATGGCGCGAGGTTCTGCGCTACCTGCACCAGCGCGAGCGGTTCTTCTCCGCGCTGGTGCGCCCGCTCGTCTGGCTCATGATCTTCGCCGCCGGCTTCCGGCAGACGCTCGGCGTATCGATCATCCCGCCCTATGAGACCTACGTTCTCTACGAGGTGTTCATCACGCCGGGGCTGATCGGCATGATCCAGCTCTTCAACGCAATGCAGTCCTCGCTCTCGATGGTCTACGACCGCGAGACGGGTGCCATGCGTACCCTGCTCGTCAGCCCCTTCCCTCGTTCGTTCCTCTTGCTGTCGAAGCTCGTCGGCGGCGTCGCCGTCTCGCTCCTGCAGGTCTATGCCTACCTCGCGATCGCCTACTTCTGGGAGATCGAGCCGCCCGTCTGGGGCTACCTCACCGTGCTGCCGGCGCTCGTCCTGTCGGGGCTGATGCTCGGCTCCATGGCGCTGTTTCTGTCCTCCGTCATCCGCCAGCTCGAGAACTTCGCCGGCGTCATGAACTTCGTCATCTTCCCGATGTTCTTCGCCTCCTCTGCCCTCTATCCGCTGTGGCGGGTCAAGGAGTCGAGCGTCCTCCTCTATCAGATCTGCCGCTTCAATCCGTTCACCCAGGCCGTCGAGCTCATTCGCTTCGCGCTCTACATGCAGGTGGACTGGAGCGCGCTGTTTGCCTGTCTCGCCCTCACGGTGGTGTTCCTCGGCGGTGCCATCTACGCTTACAACCCGTCAAAAGGCCTGATCGCGCGGCGTGGCGGTCCAGGCGCAGGAGTGTGAAATGCCCAAAGTGAGAAGGATTGCACTCGTCATCGGCAGCGTCGGTCTTGCGCTCGCGTTTGCGTCCGCGGGTGCCCTCTATGCGCAAGAGCCCGGTGCAGCAAAGGCCGCGCCCGAAGCCCCTGCCCCCACCCCGGGCGAAGTGGCGGCCAGTCCCGACTGGCCGTGCGTGCAGCGCAAGGTCGAGGACCTTTCGCCGGCCCAGGTTTGGGACGGCCCTCCCATCGATGACCTCAAGGGCTGGGAGAAGGACGACAAGATCCAGGACCTGACGGCAATTCTGGAGAGCCGGCGCATTTCGCTCGAGGACGCCGAGAAGGCCATCAAGGAGTACGCCGCGGCGCAGCCCGAGGCCGAGCGCGATCAGAAGCTTGCGCTGCTGTTTGCCAGCGTCTTCGCCAAGATCAATGCCGACCGCAAGTTCGTCATCGGCCGCATCGAGGAGTTTCAGAAGCGCCAGAAGGGGCGCGCTGCCGAGCTCGAGCGCGAGGGCAAGGCGCTTGGCGAGAAGAACCAGCCCATTCCCTCGCCCGATTCACCGGCCGCCGGCGCCGCCGACTACAAGCTCACGCCCGAGCAAGAGGCCTACAACTGGAATGCCCGCATCTTCCAGGATCGCCAGCAGAACCTGGCGGTTGCCTGCGATATTCCTGGGTTGATCGAGGCGCGGGCCTTCGATATCGCCAAGCTCATCCGCGCGCAGATGAAGAGCTGAGGCAGACCCTGCACGAGAGCGGCGGCGAGGCCGCGCCTCATGGCATCTTCGGTACGTCGACGAGCGGGTAGCCCAGCTCCTGCCAGCCGTCGGTGCCGTCGCGGAACCACATCACGTTGGTGTAGTGGGCCTCGAGCGCCCGCTTGGCCGCGTTCCACGACATCCAGCAATTCTTGAGACAGAAGAACACGAGTGGGGCATCCTTCTTGCCCGCAGTCAGGCTTTCGAGGCGCGTGCGGAAATAGTCGTCGATGGCGGGCGAGAGGGCGCCATAGCCGACGTTGGGGAGCCAGTGTGCGCCTTCGATGCTGCGGTGGGCGGGATCGCGCCAAAAGGTGCCGGGCGGCAGGTTCACGGGCTTGGGGGCCTGCGGGTAGACGTCGATGAAGATTGCGCCCGCCTTGCTGTTCCACAGATCGGCCGCCTGATCGGCGGTGAGCACCTTGGCGCCGCGCAGCGTTGCCGGAACCGGACTTCTGAAGTCGCTCATCCGGTAGTCCGGCGGCTCGGGGGCTGGCGTCTCAGGACCCTGGGCAGCGGCTTCCGGCGGCTTGTCGATGGGCTCCTCGGCGCGCGCAGGCGAGGCGCCGGCACTGACATTCGCAGCAACAGCTATCATCGCGGCGCTTAGGACCCGCAGGGTCGCGTGGACGGCGCCGGTGCGCACAAAACGGCGTCGCCGGGCGAGGCTGCGTTTGGACCCGCGTAAGCTCAACAACGCGCCCTGCATGCTTGGCCTATGGCGGGAAGCCACCTCGCCGCGACTTCACTAGCTGCGGGGCTTGGTCAGCGGCTGGCCGTCGTCATCGAGTAGCGGCACGCCGTAGTCGAGCAGCACGCGGTCGATGTCGCCCTGGCGCTTGCGGATGATGTCGTTGAGCTGCCGTTTCCACAGGTCGTCACCCTGGCGCACGCCCATGGTGATGCGGAACTCCATGTGGTTGCCCTGGGCATCCTTGGTCAAGGGCACCACGATAAGC
>DATIZL010000145.1:0-7597 GCA_035517115.1 Hyphomicrobium sp. | reverse complement strand
GCGAGGCGAAGTACCGCATCTGGGTCGCCTATCTGGCGAGCGTCTCGCTCGCCTTCTCGCGCGGCACGCTGCGCATCGCGGGCAAGCTCGCACCCTTCCTCTTCGCGCGCGCCGGCAAGGCCGGGGGCGACCGGGGCTTTGCCGGCGAGATCACGGGGCGTAAGCGCAAGGTCGCCGACAACAAGGACTACATCCAGTTCCACTACGACCTTTCCAACGAGTTCTATGCGCTCTTCCTCGACCCGGAGATGGTCTACTCGTGCGCCTACTACACGGACTGGGAGAACGACATCGCGCAAGCGCAGCGTGACAAGCTCGAGATGATCTGCCGCAAGCTGCGCTTGAAGCCCGGCGACCGCTTCCTCGACATCGGCTGCGGCTGGGGCGGGCTCATTTGCCACGCGGCCAAGACCTACGGCGTCACCGCGCACGGCATCACGCTGTCGCAAGCGCAGCTCGAGTACGCGAAGGAGAAGATCAAGCGGCTGGGGCTTCAAAACCGCGTGACGGTTGAGCTCAAGGACTACTCCGCGCTGGAAGGCCGCGGGCAGTTCGACAAGATCGCCTCCATCGGCATGTACGAGCACATTGGGCTCAAGAACATCCCCGGCTACATGAAGAAGATGCAGGAGCTGCTGGCGCAGGACGGCCTCTTCCTCAACCACGCGATCGCGCGCCGCGCGCCCAAGCCCGGCTGGTTCCGCCGCAAGATGCGGCCCGAGCAGAAGGCGATCGCCAAGTACATCTTCCCCGGCGGCGAGCTCGACGACATCGGCCACTCCATCGTCGCCATGGAGCGCGCGGGCTTCGAGGTCCAGGACGTGGAGGCCTGGCGCCTGCATTACGCGCGCACGTGCAAGTTGTGGTGCGAGCGGCTGACGGCCGAGCGGGAGAAGGCGATCGGCCACGTGGGCGAGGCGAAGTACCGCATCTGGGTCGCCTATCTGGCGAGCGTCTCGCTCGCCTTCTCGCGCGGCACGCTGCGCATCTTCCAGACGCTGGCGTCGAAATCCGCCAAGCGCCCGCCGGCCATCCCGCCGACCCGCGCCGACCTCTACCGGTGAGGCCTTGCGGCGGAGTATGTGACCTTGATCTGCGCGCCAAGGCTTGTCTCGACGGCTCGGTTGGGCTGCTATTGACCCAAAGCGGGAATGGTCGCTTCGAGAGGCAAGGCCTTAATTCCGCGTGGATCGTGCCGGGCATGGGTGGCAAATACGGCACGCTTTCCGGTTCCTTGCGGGACAAACCGAGTTTCCGCAGGCCGACTCTGTTGTCGAGGGCCACGCGCTTAACTAGTTTCGAGACCGGGATAAATCATTTTTTGGAGGGGCAAATGCGCTCTTTGAAACTGGGCTTAGCCGCCACGGCGGTGATCTGCGCACTTTCGGCGACGGCGCAGGCTGATTGCATCAAGGTCGAGGCGGTCGGCGAAGCTGTGACCCACGATATCGCCTACGTCTTTGCAACGCATGGTCTAGCAAACGTCATTTATGGGAAGGGTCGCGTGGGCAAGGGCCCTGTCCACACGACGTGCGTGGATGGCTCAGCGACAACAACGTGTCGCTCCTCGCAGACGGCGTGCACAGCGACGGCACCCCATACCTGCTTGGGCGCTTGGCTTTGCTTGCCCCTGTGATCCCGATGCTCGGCGCAAGCGCGAGTTCGGGAGATTGTATACGAGCGGTGGTTGAAGGCGGGGCTGCGCGCGACGCTGCGCATCTTCCAGACGCTGGCACGCTAAGCGCCCGCCGGCCATCCCGCCGACCCGCGCCGACCTCTACCGCTGATTCCCCTCTCCCCATGCCGTCTTCGGCATGGGGAGAGGGTTAGGGTGAGGGGCAGCCGCTTGCTCGTCGCCTGTTTCTGCCCCTCACCCCAACCCTCTCCCCGTAAGGGCGGGGAGAGGGGGCCGGATCACCCCTTGGCCTGGCGCTGGGCCTCCTCGGCCTTCAGTTCCTTCTTCGATAGCTTGCCGATCATGGTCTTCGGCAGCTCGTTGCGGAACTCGATCTGGGCCGGCATCTCGATCTTCGATATGCGCGATTTGAGATGCTCGAGCATGTCCTCGGCCGTGGCCTCCATGCCCGGTTTCAGCTTGATGAAGGCCTTCGGGGCCTCGCCGCGCTTGGCATCCTTGATGCCGATCACGGTCACCTCGGCGACGGCCGGGTGCTCGTAGATCGCCTCCTCGATGCGGCGGGGGTAGACGTTAAAGCCCGAGCAGATGATGAGGTCCTTCATGCGGTCCTCGATGAAGAAGAAGCCTTCCTCATCCATGCGCGCGACGTCGCCCGTGCGCAGAAATTCGCCGACCATCTGCTCGGAGGTGTCCTTCGGGCGCTTGTAGTAGCCGAGCATGACCTGCGGGCCCTTGACGCAGATCTCGCCCTTCTCGCCGATCGCCACCTCCTTCGTCGGGTCGGCGAGGTCGCGCAGGGACACGGTCGTGCCGGGCAGCGGCACGCCGATGGAGCCGGGCTTCACCGGTCCCTCGATCGGATTGGTGGTGACCACGGGGGAGGCCTCTGACAGCCCGTAGCCCTCGACCACCGTGCAGCCGGTCACCGCCTCGAAGCGCTGCTTGATCTCGAGCGGCAGCGGCGCGCCGCCGCACAGGCAGAACTTCAGCGAGGAGAGATCGACGCTCTTGATCTTGGGGTGGCTCATCAGCGCGTTGAACAGCGTCGGCACGCCGGGAAGCACGGTGGGGCGCGTCTTGGCAATGAGGTCGAGCGCGTCCTCGAGCGAGAAGCGCGGCATGATGACGATCTCGGCGCCCTTGGCGACGCCGAGGTTCATCACGACCGTCAGCGCGAACACGTGGAAGAACGGCAACACGCCCAAGACGCGCTCCTCGCCCTCCTTGAGGTCGGTCTTCCAGGCCCCCACTTGGTGCACGTTCACGAACACGTTGGCGTGCGTCAGCATGGCGCCCTTGGGCGTGCCGGTGGTGCCGCCCGTGTACTGCAGCACCGCGACGTCGGCATGCGGGTCGATCTTGACGGGGGCCAGCGCCTCCGCGCCCGCGAGCAGGTCCGCCTCGAGCACGATGCGGTCGCGCGCGGGCGAGGTGAGGGGGCGCGCCAAGTCCTTCGACTTGAAGAGTCGGAACAGCGTCGCCTTCACGGGGGGCAGCAGCGACGGGAACGAGCACACGATCGCCTTGGACAGAACGCCCGACTGCAGGAGCGCGTCGACCTTGTCGAACAGGACCTTCAAGTCGAGCGTCACCATGATCTCGGTGTCGCTGTCCTTCACCTGCCCGGAAAGCTCGCTCACCGTGTAGAGCGGGTTGTAATTGACGATCGTGCCGCCGGCCTTGAGCACCGCGAAGAAGTAGATGATGAAGGTGGGCGAGTTGGGCAGGAACAGGCCGACCTTGGTCCCCTTGGTGACGCCGAGACGCTGCAGGCCGGCCGCCGTGCGATCGACGAGCCGCGCGATCTCCGCGTAGGTCAGCGTCTTGCCGAGGAAGTTCGTGCAAACGAGATCGCCGTGCCTGGCAGCGGCACCCTCGAGCAGGGAGTAGAGGGGTGCCGCGTTGAAGGGCATGTGCCAGTCGACGCCGCGCGGGTAGCGGCCAAGCCATGGCAGGTCGGGCGCGGGCGCCGGCTCGGAACCGGAACGATGGCCTTTCGTAGCCATTGCGGCGCTTCTCCCTGGGCCTTAGCGCGTCGGGCAGCCTTTGGCGGATCATACTCGGCCGAGCTTAAGCCCACGTATTTGAGGGGTAACGGGACCTTGAAATCCGCCTTATTATTGAACACGTTTTCAGGGTCCATGGCCATAGCGGCGGTGGCGCGACGCCCGGCCCCGCAACGGTTGTGAAGAAGTTTTCGTGTACCGTCAGAAACAGCAGACGCATCCCGGCACTAGTATGCGTCTCACCTAGCTGGTCCCGTGCGGGTCAGCTGTAAGGCCCTCGGCTGGACTTGAATGACGTTTAAGGATATGTGACGCGTCAGCTTGTTGAGCTACTGGCCTTGCACTAGGTAGAAACGAAGCTATACGGGCCTCCAGCCCTGTTCGGGCGGAGGTGGGAGAGTGATATGGACGACGTCGGAACCAAGATCATCGACATCCTCAAGAAGCACATGAAGGAGCCGCGCGACGACATCAATTTGTCGACACCGCTCACGGATCTCAAGATCGAGTCCCTTGACCTTGCGATGATCGTGTTTGACATCGAAGATACTTTCGGCATCGAGATTCCCTATAACGCAAACGAGGACGTCGAGGACTTCAAGACCGTCGGGTCGGTCGTCGATCGCGTTAAGGCTCTGATGGCCAAGGGTCCCGCCGCGGCAGGCGCAAAGGCCTAACGGCCAAAAAAAAGCGGCAGCGAGCCTCGTGCGCGCTCGCTCTAGAGCTTTATCCCGGGGCGCCGACGGACGGGCGCCCGCAACCGGCAGGTGATAGGCGGCTATGGCAAAAGCGAACGGCGCTCGCCGCGTCGTGGTGACGGGCACGGGCGTCGTGACGCCGATCGGCCTCACCGTCGACGACATGTGGGCCTCGATGAAAGCCGGCAAGTGCGGCGTGAGCGCGCTCGAGGGCTTTCCTTTGGAGGATCTGAAGATCCTCATCGCGGCGCAGATCAAGGATTTCGATCCCAAGGCGCGCCTCAAGCACTTCCAGCGCGACAAGCTCGTTCAGCACGCAGACCGCTACTCCTGGTTTGCGGCCGCGGCGGCCGACGAGGCCGTGAAGCAGTCGGGCATCAACTTTCCGATCGCCGATCCCTACCGCTCGGCCTGCATCGTCGGCTCGGGCGCGGGCGGCCTCGTCACCTACGAGCAGTCCTATCGCTACCTCTTCCTCGAGGGCCGTCGCGCCACGCATCCGCTGACGCTTCTGCGCATCATCGGCTCCTCGGCGAGCGCGCACGTCGGCATCGAGTTCGGCGTCAAGGGTCCGACCTTCGCCACCTGCTCGGCCTGCTCCACCGCCACGCATGCCATCGGCATCGCGCGCGACTACATCCAGCACGGCCTCGTCGACGTGGCGATCGCCGGCGCCTCCGAGTCCGTCATCAACTACGGCACTATGAAGGCCTGGCAGGCGCTGCACGTGCTGTCGCCGGAAGGCTGCTTCCCGTTCGCCAAGAAGCGTAACGGCACCGTGCTCGGCGAGGGCGCGGGCATTATCGTGATCGAGTCGCTCGAGCACGCCAAGAAGCGCGGGGCCAAGATCCTGGCCGAGCTCGTGGGCTACGGCATGTCGTCGGACGCCAAGGACATGGTGAACCCCGACATCGAGGGACCGCAAGAGGCCATGCGCCGCGCGCTCGATGATGCGGGCGTTGCGCCATCCGACATCGAGTACCTCAACGCGCACGGCACGGCGACGACGATCAACGACGTCAACGAGACGCGTGCCATCAAGGCGGTGTTTGGCAATCACGCCAAGAACCTGGCGATCTCCTCGACGAAGTCCATGACCGGCCATCCCCTCGGCGCCGGCGGTGGCATCGAGGCCGCGACCTGCGTCCGCACTATGCAGGAGGGATGGGTGCCCCCGACCATCGGCCTCGACGAGGCGGACCCGGAGTGCGACCTCGACTACATTCCCAACGTCGGGCGCAATCTCAAGGTCAACTACGCCATGTCGAACTCCTTCGCCTTCGGCGGCCTCAACGCGGTGCTCGTGTTCGGACCGGCGCCGGCCTAGGCGGCGCCCGGCAGGCTTAAGAATGGACGACAGCGATCGGGTCCGCTTGGCGCGGGCCCGATTTTTGTTATCCCGTCGGCGTTTGATGGCTGCGCGCCTGTGCAACTCCGCTACCGGCGTTTATGTCCCACGCGAGGGTATTGCTGGCGCTTCCCCGCAATGAGAAGATGAGTTTTGGCAACACCGGCGGCAGACCGGCGGGCCAAGGAGGGGATGCGATGCGGGAGATCTTGATCCGCGCGGGTAAGGTCGCGATCCGCGCGAGACTCCTGGAGACGCCGACCGCGGAGCGCATATGGGCAGCCCTGCCCATTTACGCCGAGGCGCGGATGTGGGGGCATGAGGTCTACTTCCGCACGCCCATCTCGTCGGCTCCCGAGCCCGGAGCCCGCGATGTCGTCAACGCGGGCGAGATCGCCTTCTGGCCCGACGGCGACGCCATCGCCATCGGCTTTGGCCCGACACCCGTCTCGAAGAAGAGCGAGATCCGCATGGCGAGCCCGTGCAACATCTGGGCGATGGCGCTCGACGATGTGAGCCGGCTCAAGTCGGTGCACGCGGGCGAGGACATCGCCATCGTGGAGGCCAACGGCCACGCCAAGGGGTGATGGCCCCGGTCTCCGCTGCCTAGTCATCGAGGTTAGGGCGATGCTTTGGCGGTGCTCAGATTGCTTGACCAGCGCTCAGCATTCTTTAACGGAAGGGCGGCCGAACGCCGGGAACCGTGTTCCCACCTTGTACGTTCGCCTCGCGACGGGGGCTAAACGCCAAGGAGAGTTAGATGCAAAAACTCGTCGCAATCTTCGCCGCTTCGGCGGCTTTGGCCTTGATGGCCCCGGTCACCACCGCCGACCATGCGTTTGCCCGCGACAAGGCCAAGAGCACGGAAGGCAATCCGACGTCGAACCGCACGCCCGAGCGCATGACGACCAACCCCAGCTCGCAGCTCGATACCACGGCCGAGGGGCGGACCTCCGACCGCACGCCGGGGAACGGCGCAGCCTCGGGCGAGCAGGGATCGAGCTCGGCGGGCTCGCAGTCGCAGATGCAGGCCTGGGACCAGACCTACCAGTCGGACGTGGCCCAGGAGAAGCAGCTGAAGGCGGGCGGCAAGTCGAAGTAGCAAGAGCTGACCTGCGCAAAGCAGGCTTCGGCCGCAGCCACATTTGGAAACCCGGCATCCGCCGGGTTTCTGTTTTGTAACCTCGGGCGAGATCGCGTGGATTGGTGGGCCCGCCAGGATTCGAACCTGGAACCAGACGGTTATGAGCCGCCAGCTCTAACCATTGAGCTACGGGCCCCCATGCGGCAAGCGCGGCCTCTATAGCAGAGCGCCCCGGCCCCCGAAACTTCGCTCCGCCTCGATTACTCCCCGAACGTCGCCTAAGCTCGCGCCAACGAGAAAAGCCCCTGGAGCACGTAGGATGCACGCCCTATTCCGCCATCTTCTCCCCGTTCTGCTCGCCTCCTCGCTGATGGGCGCCGCCGCGGCGGCCGACGAACCGCTGCGGCGCTCGATCACGATCTCGGCGAGCGGCTCGGTCTCCGCCGAGCCCGATATGGCCCGCATCACGAGCGGCGTCGCCACCGAGGCCCCGGTGGCGCGCGATGCCGTCTCCAAGAACTCCGAGGCCATGCAGAAGATCATCGCGGGCCTAAAGGCCGCCGGCATCGACGAGAAGGACATCCAGACGACCTCCTTCCACATCGAGCCGCGCTACACGCACGCGCGCGAGGGCGAGCCCGCGGTCATCGACGGCTACCGCGCGACCAATCAGGTGCAGGTCGTCGTGCACAACCTCGACAAGCTGGGCGAGCTGCTCGACCGCCTGGTAAGCCTCGGCGCCAACGAGATGGCGGGGCTGTCCTTCGACGTAAGCCAGGCCGAGAAGTTGAGGGACGAGGCACGCAAGGAGGCGGTCGCCAA
>DATIZL010000144.1:0-13561 GCA_035517115.1 Hyphomicrobium sp. | reverse complement strand
TGGACAACCGCAGTCGCGGGAAGCGCTCACGGATGCTTCCATTTTCGGAACATGCGGAGAGCTGGATCCTCGGGACAAGCCCGAGGATGACATTGTGTGCGCTTGTCCGCCTGGCATTGACGTGTGCGCTGGCCGCGCCGTGCCTCGCGGCCGAAGGGTTCTTCACCGACAACAAACCGCCCGCCGTCCGCGCGGTCTGGCCTTCGGTCTACGCCTACGTCTGCGAGGGCCGCGCCGGCACGTATACGGCGGCGGCGTTTCTCGTGAACAAGGCGAGCCGCGGACCGCTCGCGGACTATTACTTCATCACCGCCGGGCATGCGCTCGAGGAATGCAAGTCGCCGCGGCCTTATCTGGCGGAAAATATCAACCAGCCGCAATTCGAGAGCGATGGCATCACGCTCGCAAGCCCGCCGCAGCGGCTCAACGGTCCGCAGCCGGTCTATGTCGATGGCGCCTACGACATTGCGGTGGTCAGGGCGACGGCGAGCGCGCGCGTGCCGATCGGGGAGCCGGTGCGGGTCACGGGGGCCTGCGAAAAATCCCTGCACCACGAGATCTATGCCGTCGGCTTTCCGGGGGTGATGAAACGCAAGTCCCTCGGCCTCAATCGCGAGATGAAGCGCTGGAGCCGCGGGGAATTCGTGGGGCTGGGGCGGGCGCAGTTTCGCGGGACCACCTCCACCTACATCGCCGCGAGCGTCGATTCGCTCCCGGGCAACTCCGGCGGCCCGGTGGTCGATGAGGACGGCGTGCTGGTCGGCGTGGTCGCGCAGGGCACCGCGAGCGAGGAGAACGATTTCCGCTACGATGTCGATCCGCAGAAGAAGGACGACTGGCAGACGTTCCTGGTGCCGTGCGACGCCGTCATGCGGATTTTGGACCACATCGCCATCAAGGCGCTCGCGCGCTAAGCCTTTGCCCCGGCAGCAGTTGCCGCTTCGCGCCCCCGCTCCGATTTGGCGCCTTTATTCCCCGGGGCCATGTTGCTAGAACCCCCGCTTGAATCAGCGGCGAGAGTCTTATGAGCAAGAGCGACGGCGGCAAACGCGGGGCTGCCAGCACCAAGACGAAGGCCAAGGACGAGGCCGCCAAGGCCAAGCAGGGGAAGGCTTCCGCCGCGCCCACGCGGGCTGCGGCCGCGGGGGCTGCGGGAGAATCTGCGCGCGATTGGAGCAAGACGCTGTTCCTGCCCAAGACCGACTTCCCCATGAAGGCGGGGCTGCCGGAGCTCGAGCCGCGGCTCCTGCAGCGCTGGGGCGAGATCGGCCTCTATGAGCGCCTGCGCGAGGCCGCGCACGGCAAGCCGGAGAAGCCGAAGTTCGTGCTGCACGACGGCCCGCCCTTCGCCAACGGCCACATCCACATCGGGCACGCGCTGAACAAGATCCTGAAGGACCTGGTGGTCAAATCGCAGACCATGCTCGGGCAGGATTCCAACTACGTGCCGGGCTGGGACTGCCACGGCCTGCCGATCGAGTGGAAGATCGAGGAGCAGTACCGCGCCAAGGGCCGCAATAAAGATGCGGTGCCGATCAACGAGTTCCGCGCCGAGTGCCGCGCCTTCGCCGAGCACTGGGTTGAAGTGCAGCGCGAGGAGTTCAAGCGCCTCGGCGTCGTCGGCGACTGGGCGCATCCCTACCTGACGATGGACTTCGCCTCCGAGGCGATCATCGCCGCCGAGCTCATGAAGTTCGCCATGAACGGCACGCTCTACCGCGGGTCGAAGCCGGTGATGTGGTCGGTCGTGGAGAAGACGGCGCTGGCGGAGGCAGAGGTCGAGTACCAGGACTACACGTCGGACCAGATCTGGGTGAAGTTCCCGATCGCCTACTCCGGCTCGCGGCCGGATGTCGCCTCGATTGAGGAGTCGGAGGAGCCGGGCGTCGTCGAAGGGGGTTCCGATCTCGCCGGCGCATCGGTCGTGATCTGGACCACGACCCCTTGGACAATCCCCGGCAACCGCGCGATCTCATTCTCCTCAAAGATCGCCTACGGCCTCTATGAGGTGACCGCGGCTCCGGAAGGCAACTGGGCGCAAGCCGGCGAGCGGCTGATCCTTGCCGACAAGCTCGCTGCCGAGGTGATGAAGGCCGCCAAGGTCGAAAGCTTTGCCCGCATCCGTTCCGTGTCGCCGAATGAGCTTGCCGACCTCGTTTGCGCGCATCCGCTTCGGCGTTTCGGTTTCTTGGAGGGGGAGTTTGTCGGCTACGGATTCGACGTTCCCCTGCTCGACGGCGATCACGTCACCGACGATACCGGCACCGGCTTCGTCCACACCGCGCCGGGCCACGGCGCCGACGACTACAACATCTGGACGGCGAACGCGGCGGCGCTGAAAGCGCGCGGCATCGACCCTACAATCCCGTTCACCGTCGATGCCGACGGCGTCATGACCAAGGAGGCGCCGGGCTTTACGGGCAAGCGCGTCCTTACCGAGAAGGGCGACAAGGGCGACGCCAACGATGCCGTGATCAAGGCGCTCGTCGAGGCGAACGCGCTCATCGCGCGCGGGCGCCTGAAGCACCAGTACCCGCACTCCTGGCGCTCCAAGAAGCCGGTCATCTTCCGCAACACGCCGCAGTGGTTCATCGCACTCGACAAGCCCGTCAAGGGTATCCCCAAGAGTGGCAATCAGGGCCTGCGTGAGCTTGCCCTGAGGGCCATCACCGAGACCGAATGGGTACCGGCCTCGGGCGAGAACCGCATCCGCGGCATGATCGAGGGGCGCCCCGATTGGGTGATCTCGCGCCAGCGCGCCTGGGGCGTGCCCATCACCGTGTTCGTGCACAAGGAGACCGGCGAGGTGATCCCGTCGCCGAAGTTTGCCAAATCGAAGGAGCTGATCGACCGCATCTTCAAGGCCTTCAGCGAGAAGGGCGCCGACGTCTGGTACAAAGAGGGCGCAGCGCAGCGCTTCCTCGATGGCCTCGTGCCTGACCCCACGCAGTGGGAACAGGTGCGCGACATCCTCGATGTGTGGTTCGAGTCGGGCTCCACGCACGCCTTCGTGCTCGACGACGCCAAGCACTTCCCCGGTCTTGCGGGCTTGAAACGCGTGCGCGACGGAGGCAGGGACCGCGTCATGTATCTTGAGGGTTCAGACCAGCACCGCGGCTGGTTCCAGTCCTCGCTCTTAGAATCCTGCGGCTCGCGCGGGCGCGCGCCTTTCGACGTCGTGCTGACGCACGGCTTCATCCTCGACGAGAAGGGCGAGGAGAAGATGTCGAAGTCCAAGGGGAACACGCTCTCCCCGCAGGAGGTGATGAAGACCTCCGGTGCCGACATCGTGCGCCTGTGGGTCGCCTCCGCCGACTTCGAGAACGACATCCGCTTCGGCCCGGCGATCGTGCAGGCCTCGATCGAGGCCTACCGCAAGCTCAGGAACACGCTGCGCTGGATGCTGGGCGCGCTCGCGCATCTGGCCCCGGCGGACCGCGTTAAATTCAAGGACCTGCGCGACCTCGAGCTCGAACGCCTGATGCTGCACCGCCTTGCCGTGCTCGATCATGAGGTGCGCGCGGCCTATGCCGCCTACGACTACCGCAAGGTGGTCGCCTTGCTGTCACAGTTCATGAACACGGAGCTGTCGGCCTTCTACTTCGACGTCCGCAAGGATGCGCTCTACTGCGAGCCCTATTCGAGCGTGAAGCGGCGCGCTGCCTTGACCGTCATCGAGGAGATCTTCAACGCGCTTATCGCGTGGCTCGCGCCGATCCTCGCCTTCACCGCCGAGGAGGCCTGGCTCTCGCGGCATGCAGGCAAGGACGGCTCCGTGCATCTCGAGAGGTTCCCCGAGATCCCCACGGCGTGGCGCAACGATGCGCTCGCGGCAAAGTGGGAACGCGTGCGCGATGTGCGCCGCGTCGTCACCGGGGCGCTGGAACTCGAACGCGCGGCCAAGCGCATCGGCTCGAGCCTCGAAGCTGCGCCCGACGTCTACGTCAGCGACGGCAGCACCCTCTCAGCGCTCGAGGGCGTCGAGCTCGCCGAGGTGTTGATCACGAGCGACGCCAAGCTCATCGCCAAGGCGCCGCCGTCAGATGCCTTCACGCTGCCTGACGTGCCGGGCGTCGGCGTGGTGCCGAAGCTCGCGCAGGGGAAGAAGTGCGCGCGCTCCTGGCGCATCGTGCGCGACGTCGGCGCCGACCCCGAGTTCCCCGACCTGTCGCTGCGCGATGCGGCTGCCGTGCGCGAGTTCGATGCCCGCGCTGAGAGCGGTGCGCAATGAGCGAGCTGAAAACCGGTGTACGGTCGTGGCTGTGGGGCTCCTACTCGGCGCTCGGCCTCGCCGTGGGTCTCGCCACGTTGGTGCTCGACCAGGCGCACAAGTGGTGGATGCTGAGAGTGTGGAGCATCGCCGAGCGCGGCCGGGTGGAGGTCACCCCCTTCCTCGACCTCGTCTACGTGAAGAACATCGGCATCAGCTACAGCCTGTTCGACCAGGCGAGCTACCGTGGCCAGCTCATGCTGGCGGCCTTCGGGGTGGCTGCGACATTTGCGCTCTGGGTGTGGCTTGCGCACGGGGGCGCCAATCGGCTCATGGCCGTCTGCCTAGGGCTGATCATGGGCGGGGCGCTCGGCAACGCCGTCGACCGCGTGGCGCTAGGGGGGGTTGCCGATTTCTTCTCCCTGCACGCCTTCGGGTTCTACTGGTACGTGTTCAACCTGGCGGACGTGGCCATTGTTGCCGGGGTCGCGGGGCTGCTGTATGACTCCCTGTTGACGAGTCGCAAAGACGCCGCAAAGCCATTGTAGCGCAGTGCGTTAGGTAGTTGCGCCGCCACGGGTGAGAAGCGGACGAACAGCGGCCGGGGGAGCTATGGCGTCGAAAGCCCGCCTTCCTAGGGGTTTCATTCTGGCGGTTCCGCTCTGCCTCGCGCTGGGCGCGGGCGGATGCTCCATGGACGACGTGCAGTTCAACGGCGGCATCTTCGATGCGGTGGGGCTTTCGGATTCCGCCAAAGCGAAGCTCAAGCGCAGCGAGCCGCAGATTGCGGAGCGGGCGCCGCTGGTGGTGCCACCCTCGCTCGAACGGTTGCCTGCTCCGGGCGAGCAACCGGCCTCTCAGGACCAGAAGCTTGCCGCCATCCAGGATCCCGACGAGGTCAAGAAGGTCTCGAAGGAGGAGCTGGAGCGCAAGCAGGCCGAGTACTGCAAGGTCCACTACGAAGACGCCAAGACCCGGGGCGACGAGACAGCCGTCAATGCAGAGGGTCCGCTCGGGCCGTGCCGTCCGTCAGTGCTGACGGGCATCAAGAAATGGAACGCCAGCGACTCCGAGTAATCAGCCTCGGCGCTTAACAGGGCCTCTGTTCGCAGCTGCGTAAGGTGCTGCGCACAAAATAGATTTGCCCTGGTGACCAGCAAAGAATCCCGTTGCTCACGCGCGGCCGCCCTTCTATACCCGCGGACGGGGAAGGAGGGGGTGCTCTCCTCTCCGCTCAAGGAGGAAACACCATGAAAGTCTGGAACAAGCCGCAAGTGCGCGAGCAGGAAGTCGGCCTCGAGGTTACGAGCTATCTGCCTGCCGAGATCGACATCATCTAAGCTGCCACTTTCTGCTGACAGCGCGTGCGGCGGCCGAGGCTCTCGGCCGCCGCCAGCATTTGGAGTGCCCGCAAAATTTCAGCGGCCACCCTTGCGCGAGGAGCCGTCGTCGAAGTCTCCTTCCACGCGCGCCATCCAGCGCTCGAACGAATTGCACAGGACGTCGATGTCGAGGCGGATGCCGTCGAGCGCTTGGCCGGACTGATTGCCGCTCGCCTCGAGCTTGCGCCGGATGGCGGCGTGCGTCTCGACCATCCGGTTCCAATCCTTCTCCGCATCGCCGACGATCTCGCCCTTGGCGCCGAGGGAGGATTTCGCCGCGCGAATGCGCTGCTCGAGCTCCTGCAGCTTGCGCTTGGTTTCCTCGACGGTCTCGCTCATGTCGCTCTCTCCGGCTCTCGTTTGCTGGTACTTCGGGCGGGCTGTCGTTGCGAGAACACCCTAGAGCGCAGCCCGCCCCCGCTCGTCAAGAGCGAGCAGGGGCGGGTGGACTGCAAAGACTGCAGATCGGTGGCCGGACCGGCGCCGGGCTCAGTTGGCCGCCTGCTCGATCGGCAGCGACACCGAGTAGGCGCGCATCCGCGGGTCGTGGCGTTCGCGGTCGAGGAACTTCCAGTAGACTTTGACCCTGCACGTCTCGACCGCGAACTGGACGCTCTCCACGTCGGAGCCGAAGGCGGCAAGAATGGCCGGCTGCGGCCCGTGCGGCGAGCGTGCCGCGGCGACGGTTTTCGACGAGCAGTCGATGTGCGCACGGTAGCTGAGCGGCTTTCCGGCCGCTCGCACGCGCATCTCCTCGTCGACCTGCACGGCGATTGCCTTCATCCGCGCCGTGACCGCCGCACTGGCTGCGGCAGTGCCGTCGCGCGCAACGCCTTGCGCGCTCGCGGCCGTGCGGATTTCGGCGTGGGTGGCGGCTGGGGCGGCCTCGAGTGCGGCCCGCTGCCGTCCGAAGTTTGCGAGCCAAGCGACGCGGTACATGCGCGAGATCGCGGTTTCGCCGATCTTGGCGGCATTGGCGGGCGAAGCAATTTCACCAGCTTGAGCGGACCCGATCGACACGAGGAAAGCAAAAGCGACAAAGGACGCTTTCAATTTGTACCCCCCGCAACTTGATTAAGCAGCGGCCTTTACCTCGACCGCGGCGCCGAGCTAACACCCCGCGACTTTCGCAAACAATCAGCGCCCGATGCGTCGTGCACAGCTCTCTGACGTTATGCACAACGCGCGATCGCGTGAGCCGGTTCCTGCACTAAGACCCGCGAGGTTGAGAACGCGTTAACGCTGGAGGCCTGAGCGCGCTTCGGGAGACACGCCGCGAGCAACCTCGACCGGCACTCTTCTGTCGGCGTAAGCTGTCTTCGAGGGTTAGCCTGACAGATTGGCCCAATCGTGTGCGCGACCAGCAAGGGCAGCTATGAACGTCCCGTTTCCCGACAACAAGCGCAAAGCAAACGACCTCGACGCTTTCTGGATGCCCTTCACGGCGAACCGGCAGTTCAAGAAGGCCCCGCGCCTCTTCGTCGCCGCCGACCGAATGCATTACGTCACCGACGACGGGCGCCGGGTGATGGACGGGACCTCGGGGCTGTGGTGCGTCAATGCCGGGCACCGCCGGCCGCAAATCGTCGCGGCGATGCGCCGGCAGCTCGATGAGCTCGACTTCGCCGGCACCTTCCAGATGGGACACGCGAAGGCGTTCGAGTGCGCCTCGAGGCTCGTCAACATCGCACCACCCGGCTTCGACCACGTCTTCTTCACCAACTCGGGCTCGGAGTCGGTCGACACGGCGCTGAAGATCGCGCTCGCTTATCACCGCGCCAACGGCAATGCGGGAAAGGTGCGCCTCATCGGCCGCGAGCGCGGCTACCACGGCGTCAATTTAGGGGGCACCTCGGTCGGCGGCATCGGCGCCAACCGCAAGATGTTCGCGCCCCTTCTGGCGGGCGTCGACCATCTGCGCCACACGCACGATCTTTTCCGGAACGCCTTCAGCCGCGGCGAGCCGGAGCACGGGGCCGAGCTCGCCGATGATCTCGAACGCCTCGCAATCCTGCACGATCCTTCGACCATTGCGGCCGTCATCGTCGAGCCGGTCGCCTGCTCGACCGGGGTTCTGGTTCCGCCCAAGGGCTACTTGAAGCGGCTCGCGGCGATCTGCGCCAAGCACGGCATTCTGTTGATCTTCGATGAGGTCATCACCGCCTTCGGGCGCCTCGGCGCGCCCTTCGGCGCCGAGTATTTCGGCGTTTCGCCCGACATCATCACGACCGCGAAGGGCATCACCAACGGTGCCGTTCCCATGGGCGCGGTGTTCGTCAAGAGGCCCATCCACGACGCCCTCATGACCGGCCCCGAGGACGCGATCGAGCTCGCGCACGGCTACACCTACTCGGGCCATCCGCTCGCCTGCGCCGCCTGCATCGCCACCCTCGACGTCTATCGCGAGGAGGGACTGTTGACGCGCGCCGCCGAGCTTGCGCCCTACTGGGAGGAGGCGGTGCATTCGCTCAAAGGCCTGCCGCACGTCATCGACATCCGCAACATCGGGCTCATCGGCGCAATCGAGTTCGAGCCCGCGCCCGGCGCGCCGGGCAAACGGGCGCACGCGCGCTTTGTCGAGGCGTTGAACAGCGGGCTATTGGTGCGCGCCACGGGGGACACCATTGCGCTCGCGCCCCCGCTCATCATCGAGAAGCGCGAGATCGACGAGCTGATCGGCGTGATGCGGAAGGTCTTGCAGTCCGCCGATTGAGAAGCACGCATCGGCGCGCTTTTACTCGGCGACGACGACGGGCGAGCCGTCGAAGCCCAGTGAAGCCGCGGCCGCCGGGTGCGTGATGCGGCCGGCGCGCACGTTGAGCCCGGCGGCGAGATGCGGATCGCGCTCGAGTGCGGCGAGGCCCTTATCCGCAAGCTTCAGCACGAAGGGAAGCGTCGCGTTGTTCAAGGCCTGGGCGGAGGTCACCGGTACGCAGCCCGGCATGTTGGCGACGCAGTAGTGGATGATGCCGTCGACCTCGAAGGTCGGGTTGGCGTGCGTCGTCGGCTTCGACGTCGCAAAGCAGCCGCCCTGGTCGATGGACACATCGACGAGCACGGCCCCGCGCTTCATCTGCTTGAGCATCGCGCGGCTGACGAGCTTGGGCGCGCTGGCACCGGCAACGAGCACCGCGCCCACCACGACGTCGGCGCCGAATACCTCCGTCTCGATGGTCTCGAGCGTGGAGGCGAGCGTGCGCACGCGGCCTTCAAACAGCTCATCGAGCTGGCGCAGGCGAGTGAGCGAGCGGTCGAGAATGGAAACCTCGGCGCCGAGCCCGGCGGCCATGCGCGCGGCATGCGTGCCGACGACACCGCCGCCTAGCACGACCACCTTCGCGGGGCGAACGCCGGGCACGCCGCCCATCAGTACCCCGCGGCCGCCGTTATGCCGGCGCAGTGCACTGGCGGCAGCTTCGATGGCGAGACGGCCCGCGACCTCGCTCATGGGGGCGAGCAGTGGCAGGGCGCCCGAAGCGTCCGTCACGGTCTCATACGCGATCGCCGTCGCACCGGAGGCCATCAGCGCGCGCGCCTGCTCGGGATCAGCGGCGAGGTGCAGGTAGGTGAAAAGGATCTGATTGGGCTTGAGCCGGCGGCACTCGACCGGCTGCGGCTCCTTCACCTTGACGATCATGTCGGCGGCGGCGAAGACCGCCTCAGCATCGGGGACGATGCGCGCGCCCGCCTTGGCGTAGGCCTCGTCGTCGGCGAAGATGCCGGCGCCCGCCCCCGACTGGACGACGACCTCGTGCCCGCGCGCGACAACCTCGCGCACGGAGCCCGGCACGAGCCCGACGCGGAATTCGTTGCTCTTGATCTCGGTTGGAACGCCAATGCGCATGATGGCCTCCTGAGCGGTCGCAGCTGCCTCAACGCAGAATCGTTGAGATTCGGGGGAGAAACCGGGCGTTTTCCTTTGCCGAAGGCCCATCATACGCCTATAACGTGCGTCAAATGGCCAATACGCGCACGAAAGCCAAGGAAAAGATCCTAGACGCGCTCGATCGAGCCATTCTGATCGCGCTGCTGGAGGATGCGCGCTTGAGCCAGGTGGAGCTCGCCGAGCGCATCCCGCTCTCCCCCACCGCGATTGCGCGCCGCATCCGCGCGCTCGAGGAGGCCGGCGTGATCGAGGGCTATCAGGCGCAAATCAACCCCCGCGCGCTCGATCTCGGCATGACGGTGATCGTGCACATCGGTTTGAAGATCCAGAGCGAGGATCTGCTCGAGGCCTTCGAGAAGGCCGTGGTCAAGGCGCCCTCGGTCGTCTCCTGCTACATGATGTCGGGCGAGGACGACTACCTGCTCACGGTGATGGCGCGCGACCTTGCGGACTTCGAGCGCATCCACAAGGAGCAGCTCTCGCGCCTGCCGGGGGTGGCGCGCATGAAATCGAGCTTTGCCTTGCGGGACGTGGCGCGCAAGGGCGTGCGCGATCTCTTGCGCCGCTAACGCATGGCGCGCCTAGTCCGGCTGGTCGGCCCCGGTCGGTGCGTCGGAAGGCGGGGTGCCGTCGTCCTTTTTGTTGTCGCCCGGGGTGGCCGTGTCGGGCATCGGCGGGGGCTCGCCGGTGTCCTCGGGCTGCGGCGGCGCCGTGGCCGAGGGTGCAGCGGGCGCATCCGCAGGCGCGGCGGCGCCGGGCTGGTCGACGGGCGGGGAATATCCGGCCGCGCCGCCGGTCCCCTCATCGCCCTTGGTGCGCTGCGCGATCGAGGAGCCGGGCGCTCCGAGCGTCAAGGCGAGGGCGAGGGTCGAGGCAACGATCAAGCGGATCGGCGATGACAGCATGCGGACCTCCTGCCTGGGCACTTCGGCCGTTGGCTGCGCAGTCTAGCGCAGAATATGCCGGCATGAGGACCGAAAGCTTGCCGGCGAGCCAGAATGGATTGATGAGCGCTCGTCCCGATTATTGGCGGCAGAGGCCGCGCCGCCCGTTGATCGCCGTTGCCGCAGGGTCCAGTATCGCGGGTGTCGCTAGTGGTGTGGGAGTGCGTCCCCAGTGCCAGCCATCACCCTGCGAAGCCTCCGATCCGACTTGGCGCTCAAGCTCGATCAGCTTGAGATGCGGGCCGCTGTGCTGGAGCGGGACGCGCGCGCCGCGATGCCGGTTGATCTTCCGCCGCAGCCCGAGCCGTTCGGTGCGCGCGCGGCGTCGATGGTGGCGGACAGCGTTGGCACCATCGCTCGTCTCGCGCGCGGCGCGTGCGCGTGGACCCTGCGCACGATTGAGAGTCCCAGATTGGCCTTCGCGCTGCGCGTCGTGCGCGCCCGCTTCAATGAGGCAGCCCTGTCCGCTGCGATTGCGGGCGTATTGCTGCTCAGCCTCTTGATTGCGCTCGTGATCGCGGCGCCGCCGGAGTAGCGCGCGCCTCCGCGTCAGGGACTGGCCGTTTGCGGCTTTATGGTCATCGCGCCCACGGTGTTGATGTAGATCGTGTAGTGCTTCTCTACGGAGGGCGCGTCATCCGATTCTGCCACGAGGCACAGGGTGCCGCTTCCCGTGGGCAGGATTGAAAAGGTCTGGTCCTCGCGCGTTTCCGCCGTGCCCAGGCCGTTCCCCCCATTGGCATCGACGCCGCACAGCTCGAACACGACGGTCGCACGCGGCTTCAGATCGACCTCCTCCGCGCTCGAGTTGGCCACCTTCAGCTTGGAGCGGATGTCGACGACCTTCTTGTCGCCCGTGAGCTGGTAGCTTTTCAGCGAGACGGCGACCCTCTTGGCGGTTCTTGCGTTGGAGAGGTTCTCGACCTCCAGGTGATAGAGCCGCAGCCGGCGGTTTCCCAACGCCACGTAGGTGTCGTAGCGCTGGCCCGGATCGAGAAGCCGCAAGGACAGCATGGGTCTTGCGTTGTTCTCGAGCGCAACCGCGTGCCGCAGCAGATTCCAGAGAAGGTAAGAGCCGGCGAACGCGACAGCGAGCGGTGCGCCCTGCACGTCGGGGAGCCCATGCACTCCTTGCGCGGAGAGATACGCCTTCGCCTGCTCGTAGAAGCGGAACAGCAGGAACGAGACGACAAGACACATGACCTCACGCTTCGGGCCGAGGCTCGCGTGAATAGTCCGCAAACAATCCCAAACAAACGACGGGAAGCCCCTCATGCGCACCGCTCAGCCGTCCACGGGATGCATGATTGCAGAGAGCAGGGCGATGTCCAAGCCCCAGATGCGACGTCCGCCCCGGCGCCAGCGCACCTGATGCAAACGTGCCTTCCGGCACAATCCGGCCGCTCGGTAGGATCACGTTAGACCGGCCCTAACGCGCGACCTCACCAAGAAGACCCGCAACGGCGGCGGCGACGACCAGCCAAGCGAAAAGCCAAGTGAGCGCGCTGAGGCTGTGGTCCTCGAGCGTCCTTCTGCGGCGTGACATGTGGCATCCCCCGTGGCGCCTCCCACGCTCAGAATCCCCGCTCGCACGCCCATCGTTGCTCCGCATCGAGCCCAATTCAGGGCACGAAGTTTCAAGCCTTATCGGTACAAAGCGCTCGGTTGCCGCTCACGGCCGGCACGAGTACTCGCCGCCCTGGCAAACGTGGTCGCCGTACTGGTTGTCGAAGCAGGTGCGCCCGTGCCACTCGCACTGCGGCTCGCGCTCGCAGCTCTCGGCCTGGCGATGATGGTGCCGGTGGTGGCGCGAGGCGCTGATGATCGCAAGGGCGACCAGCCCGACCGCGATACCCGCAAAAAGGCCGCGGCCACGCCTCAGCATCGGCGCTAAGTGCCAAGTAAGCTCGGCGATTTGTTGGCGGCCGATGGGGCTCAATTGGTTGCCGTGCGGCAACACCTGTACCGACAGCTCCTTGCCACTTCAGCGTTCATCCAATCATATTGGATGGGGGGAAAGCCCTGGAATGATCCCGTTAGAAAGTAGCCGGCAATACCGGCCCGACATCGACGGACTTCGCGCGCTCGCTGTTGCGTCCGTCGTGCTGTTTCATGTGAACGCTTGGCCTTTCTCGGGCGGATATGTCGGCGTGGACGTGTTCTTCGTCGTATCCGGCTACCTCATCACCGGTATCGTGCTCTCCGACGTTGCTGCGGGCCAATTCTCAATCGCGCGATTTTACGAGCGCCGCGCGCGCCGGATCCTGCCAGCCCTTTTTGTGATGCTGGCAGTCTCCAGCATTTTGGCGGTCGTGCTCTTCATTCCGCCGGATCTCGTGGCGTTCGCTAAGAGCGCCGCCGCTACCGTCGCCTTCTCGTCCAACTTTCTTTTTCAAGCGCAGGCGGGCTATTTCGACGCCGCCGCCGAGCTCAAGCCCCTCTTGCACACTTGGTCGTTGGGCATCGAGGAGCAGTTCTACCTCCTGCATCCATTGTTTCTGCGGGCGCTCGTTCCGTTCGGACGCTCGGGGATCATATGGGGCCTCGCTATCGTTCTCGTGGCCTCCTTCGTCGCCAGCGCGGCAACTCTCCATGCCTTTACGTCGGGGGCCTTCTACTTGTTGTACTCGCGGGCGTGGGAGCTCGGCGTCGGCAGTCTCCTGGCCGTCGTGCGGCGCCCGCTGCCGCGAGCGTGGGCGCCTGCGGCCGGTCTGCTCGGCCTGGCGCTCATTGCATTCGCCGTCTTTGCCTACTCGTCGGAGACGCCGTTCCCTGGCGCGGCAGCCCTGCCCCCCGTCTTGGGCACCGCCCTCATCATCTGGGCTGGTCGTGATGGCGGAACGATCGTATCCCGCGTGCTCTCGTGGCGGCCGCTCGTCGCCGTCGGCCTCATTTCCTACTCGCTCTACTTGTGGCACTGGCCGGCAATCGTTTTTGCGCAATACGACCTCGGACGCCCGCTCACGGGACCTGAAGGGCTCGTCATTATCGCCGGCTCTGTTGTGCTCGCTCTCCTGACCTACCGGTACGTCGAGCAACCTGCCCGCAAGCGCCAGATATCAACCCGCAGCTTGGCAATATCGATGAGCTCGGTTGCGGCCGGAGTGCTGGCCATGACGGCACTCGTCATCGCGACGCG
>DATIZL010000143.1:0-7602 GCA_035517115.1 Hyphomicrobium sp. | reverse complement strand
GCCAAGCGCTTCGGCGCGGCCGGCGCTGCGGTCGTCGTCAATTATGCATCGAGCAAGGAGGGCGCGGATAAGGTCGTCGCCGAGATCACCAAGAATGGCGGCAAGGCCATAGCGGTCAAGGCCGACGTCTCCAAGGCGGCGACGCCTCGCGCTGGCTGACGGGCGAGCGTATCTCGGCCTCGGGCGGCTTCCGCTAAAGCCTCGGGCGCCGGAACGAATTGAGAGGGCGCCGGCCGAGCCGGCGCCCTTTCTTGTAGTAGCGCGAAGATCGCATCCCTGCGCAGGGGCCAAGATCGTGAAAGCTCGATCGATAGCGGCAACGGCCGCTTAACCGTTGCCCCCCAATGCGGCGGCGCGATTAGACCTCCCGAAACTCATTCAAGCTTCCAATGATGCAGCCGGCGGAGGGTTTGCAATCGCGCCGGCTTGCGCGGCGTGCGCCGCATTTTGAGCGTGACAGATATTCGAGGATACTATGAGCGAGGATCGCATTGCGATGACGCGGCGCGCGGCGCTGGGTGTCAGTGCCGGAGCTGGCCTTACAACGCTGCTGGCCGCGCACGCGTCTGCCGCACAAGAGCAGCTCGCAGGCTCGTCCATCAGCCCCAAGCTGATTGAGCGCTTGAAGGGTGTGCTCGGCGGCGCCGACCTCGCCGGTCTCACCGACCTCATGCATCCTGCTGTCCGTACCCTTGCATGGACCGGGGCAGATGAGCTCGATGCCGTAGGAACGGCCGCCTACCGCGACGCCTATCTCGCTCCCTATCTCAGCGCCAACCCCGATTTCAGGATGACGATCCTGAAGGTGCTGAGCAATGGCACCGAGATCGTCGCCTTCTACGATGTCTCCGCTACGCTCGATGGCCACCCGAGCGCCTGGTCGGGCTGCAACGTCTACTTTACCGACGGCGAGCGCATCACCGAGCAGTGGATCGAGCAGGATCTCTGGTGGCGCAGCCGCCGGTCGCCGACCGTCAACTCGCAGATCATGGTCGAGAACCTGGAGCGCACGTTCCGGCCGCACACCACGGCGGCGAACCTCGCCGGCATGGGCCGCTTTATCAGCTATAAGAATACCATGATGCTGTCGGCGGAGCGCGTTGCAGGCTTCGTCAGTCTGATGGCGCCAGACGCGGTGCAAACCTCCTGGGAGCCGGAGGGAACCATTCTGCTCCCCGATCCCAAGACCATCAGCGCCAAGTTCCAGGACGGCCTGCTCAACGCCATCCCCGATTTCTGGGAGACCGTGCGCCGCCAGGTCATCATTGGCAACATGCTGGTGCTGATGCAGGTGCCGTCGGGGAACCTGGTGCTGGCGAACGGCGGCAAGCGGTTCTGCGCCTGGTACAACTGCGATGTCTTCTTCTTCGACAAGGACCGGATCAAGTACATCCTGTTCCAGCGCGACGTCATGTACGACCAGTCGCAGACCTCGATCTAGGAGAGGGCGATGCGCGCGCTGCGGCTCAAGGGGGCATTGGCGGCGGTCGTTCTCTGCGCCGGCCACGCGACGGCTGGCGCGACGGACCTTAGCGTCCCGGGCTATCCGCATGAGCACAAGACACTCGCGACCAGCGACCCGGAAGGCTTTGGTCGCGAGGGAAAACCGCGAGAGATTGAGGCCGAGCTGCTGCTGCCGAACGGTGCCGGACCGTTCGCCGCCGTAATCGTATTCCCGGGCTCGGACGGCTTGTCGGCGGCCAAGGAGGGCGCCTACGCCACGCACCTCTTGCAGTACGGCATAGCCGTCCTCGTGATCGATCCGCTGCGCGCCCGTGGCCTCGATGATCTTTTGCGTGATCCCGCGGCCTTGAGCGACGCGGCGATGGTCGAGGATGTGCGCGCCGGTCTCGACCTCCTGGCGCACGATCCCCGCATCGATGCGGCCCGCATCGGGGGCCTCGGCACCTCGCGCGGGGCCTCCGTGCTGATGGCGAGTGCCGCGCGGCTCAAGCCGCAAAGCTTTCGCGCGCTCGCGCTCGTCTACCCCTACTGCGCGCATGACTGGCGGCTGGGAACGGGCCTCAAGGCACCGCAGGTCTTGATGCTGCTGGCCGGCAAGGAGGACGAGGTCTCCAACGAGGCGTGCATGGATCTCGCCAAGCTCTACGTCGCCGACGATATCGCGCTGACGCTAGAGGTTCTGCCGGGCGCCTTTCACGGGTTTGATTCGGGAATGCCGGGGGTGGAAGCGTTGTTGGTCAGCGCCAAGGCCTGTCCGCTCGTTCCCGTGCAGCCAGATGGGACCTTCCTCACCCTCGTCATCTCGGGGGCGCCGACGACGGCGGCGACGACTGTCGACCTCGTTGCAGCGATGCGGCGCTGTTTGATCCACGGCATCGCCCATTGGGGCGAGACGCCCGGCAGCCGCGGCTATGCGCTCGCGCGCGTCACCGCCTTCCTGTCCCAAGCGCTGCACACCGGCAGCAGTGCGGGGCCGCACTTGCAGACCGGCTGGTCGCAATAACGGAGCTGCCGCATGAGGCCCAGCCGCCGCATTTTCCTTTCGGGCGCCACCGCGGCCGCCGCGGGCATATCCCTTCCGGCCCGGCTGCAAGAGGCGCAGGCCACAGAAGGGGACGAGGCCGAGGGGACTGTGCGCGCCGACGTGGCGGTCGTGGGCGCGGGCTTCAGCGGGCTCGCCGCCGCCGAGCGGCTCGCTGCGCGCGGCTTGACCGTCGCGCTCATCGAGGCCAAGGACCGCATCGGCGGGCGCACCGAAAGCGTGCGCGTCGATGGCGCGGTGCTCGACCTCGGGGCCGGGTGGATCACCGACCCCGATCACAATCACCTCCTGAACCTCGCCGAGCGCTTCGGCGTCAAGCTCTACCCGCAGTACGACGAGGGCGAGATCGTGCGCTACGACGGCGGCAAGCGCGAGCGTCTGCCACCCTTGCGCATTTCGCCCGAGCACCACCCGGCCGAGTTCGATGGCGCCTTCGCGGTCCTGCACGAGATGGATCGGCTCGCGACCCCCGCTCGATCTCAACGCGCCGTGGACCTTCCCTGATGCGGCGCGCGCCGATGCGGTGCTGGCGGAGACGTGGATCAAGACCACGTTCCCCGATCTCAATCCGGAATCGGTGAATTTAGTCAACGCCATCTTCGGCGGCTATCCCGGCTCGCCCGCTTGGTTCTCGCTGTTGCACGCGCTCTTCTACGGCAAGAACGCCGGCGGCTGGACGTCCAACGTCTTCCTGTTCCGCAATCAGATGAGGAGCCCGGTCGGCACGCAGGGGCTTGCCGAGCTCCTGTGGTCGAGCCTCGACCCAAAGCAGGTACGCACCCTGCTCGGACACCCGGTGAGCGCGATTGAGGCGGCCGGCTCGCAGGTCACGCTCCACACGCCCACGGCGCGGGTCATCGCGAAGCGCGCGGTCATCGCCACCTCGCCCATGGTCGCCTCGCGCATCAGCTTCCGCACCGATGATGGAGTGCCGCCGCTCCCCGCCGTGCGGCGCCAGTTCATGCAGCGCTTTCCGCTCTATGGGGGCATCAAGGCGTTCTGGGTGTACGACGAACCGTTCTGGCGCAAGGACGGCTTGAATGGCCAGGTGTCCTCGACGGCGGAGCCGGTCACGCTGACCTACGACCAGACGCCGGCGAGCGGCGCGCCGGGCGTGCTGGTGACGCTGGTGCTACCCGAGCAAATCGGGCTCGCCGGCGCATCGGCCGACGAGATCCGCAAGGTCCTGACGCGATCGCTCGCGAACTACTTCGGGCCGCGCGCGCTGGAGCCGCGCGCCTATCGGGCCAAATATTGGGACGAGGACCCCGATATCCTGGGCCATATCTCGTTCGCCACGCCCGGCTGCTGGAGCCTCTATGGCTCCGCCTGGCGCACGCCGATCGGCCCCATTCACTGGGCGGCGACCGAAACATCGAGCAAGTCCTTCGCGCAGATGAACGGCGCTTATCACTCCGGCTTGCGCGCCGCCGACGAGATCCTGTCCCAGTATTGACCTCTGCTGAGTGCGCTTTGGCTGCGCGGGTCCGGCCGCGCCGATCTTGCGCCAGCGTGCCACGCCGGACGGGTGCGGGGATACGTGCGCCGGTAACGATTTGCGAATAATATCGGATCGAAATCACGCACGACCCGAGGGACTCCCATGGCCGACCCAGAAGCGCTCGCTGAGATGGACCAGCGCATTGCCGTGCTCCGCGCCAACCTGCGCGAGCTCGTCGAGCAGGCCGCGGCCTACTCCGGCGCGGCGGACGAGGCGCGCACGGCCGATCGCATCGCCAATCAGGAGGCGCGGCTCGCGGAGCTTCTCAAGGAGCGGGAGAAGCTGGCGAGATAGGCCGGCCCTCCTCATCCACGCGCGCGCCAATCATTGAAGTCCCGCGTGCACGCCTTCGCTGCCGCTTTCGCCGCTTCCGGCAGCCACCCCTGTCTTCTGCGCTTGAGATCGGCGGATATGGCCCCGTGGCGATCCGCGGTGCCGAGGTGCAGGTTGACGAGCTCGAAGCCCATGAGCTTCAGCATGTCGCCCGAGAGCAATTTCGCCACGAGACTGTCCGCTTCGATCTTGCGGCTGTTCGGCGACAGCCGGCGTACGACGATGCCGTTCTCCACCGCGTACCAGGGATCGAGCGAGTGAAAGCGGCCGTTGGCGATCTCGCTTGCGCGGATCCGCTTGGCCTTCGGCGCGTGTGCGCGCGCCCACGCCGACATCGCCAGCGCCTTGGCCTCGCGCACCGCGGGCGCGCCGCGCCACTCGGCGACGCCGATCCAGCGCGGACGCCCGAGGCTTCCCGCGCCGGCGGTGCGCCGCGCGGTGCGGAGGGAAAGACGGGGCTCCGGCATGGCCTTGAGCAGCGCGTCGCGGTAGCGCTTCGGCGCGGCCTTCGTTGGCGCCGCGTCGATCTTCTTCCAGAACTTGGCCCGTTCGCCTTCGTCGACCTCGACCAGCTGCATGAGCCAGCCGTTGTCGCGGTCGAGCGAGATGGGCTTGGGCGCCGCCAAGCCATCCTTGTAGCCCTGCAGAATGGCGTCGCACGCGGCGGCGGCGCGCGCCGTTCCGGCCAGCAGCGCGCTCGCGGCCAGGCGCACGAGATCGAGCACGTAGGGCATCTCGGCCGCCTCGTCGAAATCGTTGACGCCCCAGGCGAGGCGCCCCTCGGCGTCGCGCCAGGTGCCGTAGTTCTCGAGGTGGATGTCGCCGACGGCGAGCACGCTCGGCGCACCGGCGAGATCGGGGCAGACCTCGAAGATGGTCTCCGCCCATCGCCAGTAGGTGGCGCGCAAGAACACGAAGGCGCTTTCCCCCATTTTCTGGTGCTTGCGGGCGAGATCTTTGGCGACGATGTCGCCGCCAAGCTGCTGCTTCAGCCACGCATCGTAGGCACGGGTTGACTGCTCGATCGTAGTCATGATGGCCTAGCCGCGAATGCGTGCCGATCCAGACGAGTAAGTCTTACCAGGGCCATTGCGGATGCAAATGACACTCCGCGATCAGCGGGCCCGGCCCGCGCGATCGAGCTCGGCGAAATCGGAGGCCGACAGCTTGATGCTCGCCGCGGCGACGTTCTCCTCCAAATGCGCAACCTTCGAGGTTCCCGGGATCGGCAGCATCGCCGGACTGCGCTTCAATAGCCACGCGAGCGCGATCTGCCCTGTCGTTGCGCCATAGCGCTCTGCGATGGACGCGAGCGTCGCCTTCGCCTTCGCAAGGCCGCCAGCGCCCAGCGGAAACCACGGGATGAAGCCGATGCCGTGCTTCTCGCAGTGCTCGAGCACGTCCTCGCTCGTGCGGTCGAGGAGGTTGTAGCGGTTCTGCACGGTGGCGACCGGGAACACCTTCGAAGCCGCGATGATATCGTTGACCGATGCCTCGCTCAGGCTGGCGAAGCGGATGATCTTCTTATCGAGGAGCTGCTTGATGGCGCCGAACTGCTCGTGCGCCGGCACCTTGGGGTCGATGCGGTGAAGCTGCCAGAGGTCGATCTGCGCCACCCCCAGGTTGCGCAAGCTCTTCTCTGCTTCCCCGACCAAGTACTCGGGGCGGCCGTTGGGCACCCAGCGGTCGGGACCGGGGCGCTCGAGGCCGCCTTTGGTAGCAATGATGAGGCCCTTGTAGGGATGAAGCGCCTCGCGGATGAGCCGCTCGGACACGTCCGGACCGCAGGAGTCGGCGGTATCGATGAAATTGACGCCGAGCTCCGGCACGTGACGCAGCGTGCGCAGCGCTTCGGCGCGGTCAGCGGGCTCGCCCCAGATGCCGGGACCGGTGACGCGCATGGCGCCGAAGCCGAGGCGGTGCACGGCGAGCTCCCCGCCGATCTTGAAGGTGCCGGACGCCGCGGCGTTGGCTTTCGACGCTTGCGTGGTGGTGCTCGCCATGGGGCGCTCCTTTGGGGTTCGGGGCGGAGGGTAAGTGGCCCCCGCCAGCTGGGGTTCCACGCCGCCCCGATCAAGTGGGTGAGACGACGGGGCCGGCGTGCGAGTTCCCCAGGGAACAGAGCGCAACGTGTTCCGCATGGCACAGTGGGAAGCAGTGAGCGGCGCCCCGCGCGGATAATTCGAGACAAAAGCGCCTGTTCCGGGTGGAACTGCGGCGCCGACCCGCCCCCCGCATGATGGGCTCACGATAAACGCATAGCCCACTCATTGGAGGAACACCGTGAACCGCTCTCTGCTCGCCATTGCTACGGCTCTGGTTGCTGCCCCCGCGCTCTTTGCCTCTGCCGCCCAGGCGTGCATCTCCTGCGAGTACACGCCGGAAGTCGTGCGCGGCTCGCAGACGTCGGATGCGCCCGCCTACCGCGCCAGAGCGCGCGTCTACGCCGTGGAGCGCAGCGCCCCCGTCAAGCGCGTGATCAGGAGCGAGTCGGTGGCCAAGAGCGAGCCCGTCGCCAAGAAGGTCGACACCGCGGAGGCCGCCCCGGTCAAGACGGACGCGAAGAGCGAGAATTCCTCGATCGCCAGCACTGCCGAGGTCGCGTCGGCCGAGCCGGTCAAGATCGACTCCAAGCCCGCCCGCAACGAGAACTCCTCGATCTCGCAGGCGTCGGCCAAAACCTCCGCGCCCGAGAAGGTCGCTGTTGCCGAGCCGGCAGCCAAGCCGACCGACTGCAAGAAGTTCTTCGCTACGGTTGGTTTGACCCTCTCGGTCCCCTGCGAGTAAGCCGCTGCCGCCCTGTGTGGCACTGGCTCCGCCCCGAATATCCAATGAGCTCGGCCCGCCTCTCGGCGCGCCGAGCTTTTGCTTGGGCGGCGCCTTGGGCAATTGCCTGCATTTTCCGCCGCGCGGTGTGCTCACCTCTCCCATGGGGAGAGGCCGGCTGAACGTGCGTAGCAGGACGGCCGGGTGAGGGGAGGCGCGCTCTGATTAAGGTCCTCACCCCTCGCCCGCTCGCTCCGCTGACACGCAGCTCGCGACCTCTCCCGTCATGGCGAAGCCACGCTTCGCATGGACGGGAGAGGTGCAGTAAAGGCAGCGATCGCCGTGACGCGCGGCGGCAAGCACGGGGATTAGTTTTGTGTCGAGGGGGCGCCCTTCACCTCTCCTGCGGGGAGAGGTCGGGCCGAGATGCAAAGCATCGAGGACCGGGTGAGAGGCGTGTGCTCAATTGAGGTCCTCACCCCTCACCCGCTCGCTC
>DATIZL010000142.1:0-2349 GCA_035517115.1 Hyphomicrobium sp. | reverse complement strand
TACCTCTAATACTGACGAATAAATAATGATTACTGATTATATAATCGGATTAATACGAGATATTTGTACTCAAGACACTAGACTGATCTTCGACAGTTAACGCATGTGCGACGCGCGTAAGTTATTGATATGATTTGAGCGAGGGGTGCGCGGGCGCGAAAATGTAGTGGCACGTTTTTGTTGATTTTGCTTGATTTTTCGGGAATCGCAGCGGATTCTGTGCGCACCGACATTGAGTCGGCGACAGGCTTTCCGCCATGTATTTCCGCAAGAAGACCTCGGGCGGCCGCGCCTATCTGCAGATCGTCGAGAGCCGGCGCGAGGGCGCCGCGGTGCGCCAGCAGGTGATCGCCACGCTCGGGCGGATCGAGGACTTGCAGGAGAGCGGGCAGCTGGAGCGGCTTCTTCGTTCGGGCGCGCGCTTCGCCGACAAGGCGCTCGTGCTCGACGCGCTCGACCGCGGCGAGGCGGCGACGGTCGCGACCCGGCGCATCGGTCCGGCGCTCGCCTTCGAGCGGGTGTGGGAGGAGACGGGCTGCCGGGCCGTGATCGAGCGCCTGGCGAAGGTGCGCGACCACGAGTTCTCGCTGGAGCGCGCGGCGTTCCTGACCGTGCTGCACCGTCTCGTCTGCGGCGGCTCGGACCGGGCCGCCGACCGCTGGCGCGACGACTACCGCATCGACGGCGTCGACGGGATCGGACTGCATCATCTCTATCGCGCCATGGCGTGGCTCGGCGACGAGCTTCCCAAGGACCAGCAGGACGCCGCGACGCCGTTTTCGCCACGTTGCATGAAGGACGTGCTGGAGGAGGAGCTGTTTGCTCGCCGGCGCGACCTCCTGACCACCCTCGACATCGTGTTCATGGACACCACCAGCCTCTATTTCGAAGGCCGGGGCGGCCAAACGCTGGGGCGGCGCGGCTTCTCCAAGGATCACCGGCCGGACCTCAACCAGATGATCTTGGCCGTGCTGCTCGACGGCGACGGCCGCCCGGTGTGCACGGAGATGTGGCCGGGAAACACCGCCGACGTGACCAGCCTGATCCCGGCGATCGACCGTCTGCAGCGGCGCTTCCGCATCAACCGGGTCTGCGTCGTCGCCGACCGCGGCATGATCAGCGCCGAGACGATCGCCGAACTCGAGGCGCGCAAACTCCTCTATGTGCTGGGCGTGCGCGAGCGGACCGACAAGCTGGTGCGCGACCTCGTCCTCGCCGATCCGGCGCCGTTCGTTCCCTTCGTCCTGATGAAGCCGCGGCGCGAGGTCGACTACGAGGCCAAGGCGGTCGCGCTCGCCGGGCGGCGCTATGTCGTCTGCCGCAACCTCGACGAGATGGCGAAAGACGCCGCCAATCGCGCGACCATCGTCGCCAATCTGGAGCGGCAGCTGAAGAGGGGCGACAAGAGCCTCGTCGGCAACAAGGGCTACCGCCGCTTCCTCAAGGACCCGGAGGGCGAGGGTTTCGCCATCGACCGCGCCAAGGTCGAGGAAGACGCAAAATTCGACGGCGTGTTCGTGCTGCAGACCAACGCGCATCTCTCGCCGCTGGAGACAATGCTCGTATACAAACAATTGTGGATCGTGGAACGGACTTTTCGAACGACCAAAAGCCTGCTCGAGACCCGGCCGATTTACCACAAGCTCGACGAGACGATCCGCGGCCACGTCGCGTGCAGCTTTCTCGCCCTCGTGCTGAAGAAGGAGCTGGAGGATCGCCTCGCCGCCGTCGACAAGGGCGCCCGCGCCTCCTGGCCCGAGGTCCTGGCCGACCTCGACTCGCTCACCGAGACCGAGGTCGAACAGGACGGCAAGCGTTTCCTTCTGCGCACGGCCCCGCGTCCAGGCGCCAGCCTCGCGCTCGCTGCCCTCGGCGTCGCCTTGCCGCCGACGATGCGGCAGGTCGCCGACGCCTGATTTACGCACCGACTACGTTTTGTAGTGCCACGCTCCCGGCGCAGCGCGATTTCGCGTTCGCAATCAAAGACTTCGTCTCGGGCACTGTCGAAGATCAGCATAATTGCATCGACGTCCGTTGCTGAATGCAAGGGCTCCAACCTGCTAGTGCTCTTCTATTATGTAATTACCCAAGTGAAGCTTACGTCGCCGCAGCCAGGGCCCTTGCGATAGTGTGGATGAAGACTTTCGCACTATCAGTTCTGAGAGGTCAGCGACGGTCATCATTGTGATTGCCGTCCCTGCCCGGGCCTCGCGGAGGAGCTCGTCTGCCCCGGATGGACGGCGGAGCCTGACGCCAACCCGAATATGACGCGCTTCTTGAACCCTTGTACGTCTCCAGGGTCATCGCAAGGGCTGGAGCGCGATATCGGCAATGGGCGGAATCGACCCG
>DATIZL010000141.1:0-9925 GCA_035517115.1 Hyphomicrobium sp. | reverse complement strand
TCTGGCACCGCATCAATGACCCCATCGTCGCGCGCGGTCTTGAGCACATTGCGGAACGTGGCCATCAGCATGTTGCGGGTAGACGCGGAGAGATCAGGCCGCCTCTTGGCTAGCCCGTCAATGAAGAGCTGGTAGTCGCGGGTCTTGAGCTCGCGCACATCACGATGACCGAAGTGACAGACGAGGCCCCACTCGTCGTTATCCAGGAACAGCTGCGTGGTGCGGATGTAGTTGGCATTGCGCTCGCCGCTTTCAACGAGTTGGCGGCCGCGCGCAATCGTCTTGCCCGCATAGCTCTTTAAGCTGAACTCCGGCGGCGCGGTACGATTGGGCCCAGTGATCCCCTGCGCGATCTCCTGCGCTACCTGGCGGGCCTTGAGCTTGGCCGTCTCCTTAGTGGAGCGCACGACGTAGCGGCCGGCTCTGGGGTCCCAGATGCGGGCAAGCCAGTAGGGCGAGGCGAAGGTCCGATAGATGGCGACGCCCCTAGACAGGCGCTCAATCTTGCCGTTCAGTCGGTGCTTGGAAAGCTTGCGGGCCATCGGCGTTGTTGAATCAGCAGTACCGTGAGTATTTAGGATCTGCGACTGAGCTAAGCCATTGATGTAACTATCTTAACAGCGTCATTCCCAAGAAAGTTATAAACCATACCTATAAATAGATGCCTAAGCAACTGAAATCACTCGTGGGGAGGAAAACTCTTAATCAGCAGGTCCGAGGTTCGAGTCCTCGTACACCCACCACTTTCCTCCGAGGTTAGGTGGCGAGAGAGCAAGAGGGTTAGAGGCCTTCGCCAGGGTGCGACATTGCCGCCAGCCCGGCCGGCTCATTTGCGTGACCGTGAGCTCTGCTCGAGCAGCGCAATGAGGCCCTGCAGCAGTGCCGTTGGGCTCGGCGGGCAGCCGGGAATGTGAAGATCGACGGGAATGACCTTCAACACCCCACCCACACAAGCATAGCCATCGGCGAAAACTCCCCCATTCAGTGCGCAATCGCCGACCGCAACGACCCATTTCGGGTCGGGGGTCGCGCGGTACGTACGCTCCAGCGCCTCGCGCATGTTGCGCGTCACGGGCCCGGTCACGAGCAGCACGTCGGCGTGACGGGGCGAGGCGACGAAGCGCAAGCCGAACCGCTCCAGGTCATAGAACACGTTGCTCAAGGCGTGGATCTCGAGCTCGCAACCGTTGCAGGAGCCGGCGTCGACCTCGCGGATCGAAAGGCTGCGCCCGAGCTTGCGGCGAGCCGTGCGGTCGAGCGCTTGCGCGAGTTCATCCAACATCTCATCGCGTGCGCGCGGCGCCGGCTCCGTCAGGGGCGCTTGCATAAGGCTTTTGAATAGTAGCTTGCGCATGGCCGTTTGCTCGTCAGAGATCGTGGCCCGCATAGGAGCAGTTGAAGGACTTGTTGCAGAGAGGAAAGTCCGCAACGATGTTACCTTCGATGGCGGCCTCCAGAAGCGGCCACTGGAACCACGAGGGGTCGCGCAGGTGGGCGCTGGCAATTCGCCCATCGTCCGCTATCCGCACCCACACGAGGACGTCGCCGCGAAATCCCTCCACCAGAGCCAGTCCCTCGCGGATCTCTTTCTCACGCCTCGGAGATGAAAGCTCGGCGCGGATCGGCCCCTCTGGCAGCTTGGCGATAATCTGATCGATGAGCACGAGACTCTGCTCGACCTCGCGAATGCGAATCCAAACGCGGGCATCGACATCTCCCTCGCGGCGCACAGGAACCTCGAACTTGAGCTCGCCATAAGGCGCGTATCCGGGCGTGCGGCGGGCGTCGAAGGCGCGGCCCGAGGCGCGGCCAACGTAGCCGCCGGCGCCATACTGCTGCGCGAGTGCGGGCTTAAGGATCCCGGTGGCGACCGTGCGATCCTGCAGCGACGCGGTCTCATCGTAGAGCTCGATCAGCTCAGGAAAGCGTTGCCGTACGAGAGCGATCAGCCCGCCAACGGCGGCGATTCCCTCACGGTCGAGATTTTGTGCCACGCCGCCCGGGACCACCCGGTCCATCATAAGCCGGTGACCAAAGCAGGTGTTGGCCGTGCGCAAGACATGCTCGCGCAGGGCGCCGCAATGGGCATGCATGAGCGAGAAGGAGGCGTCGTTGCAGATGGCGCCGATATCGCCGAAGTGATTGGCGAGGCGTTCGAGCTCCGCCATCAGCGCGCGCAACCAGACAGCGCGAGGCGGAGCCGTGAGCGCCATCGCCGCCTCAGTAGCCTGCGCGAAGGCTATGGCATAGGCGACCGTGCTATCTCCGGAGACGCGGCCCGCCAACTTGGCCGCCCGCTCGAGCGGCGCGCCAGCCATGAGGCCCTCGATGCCTTTGTGCACATAGCCCAGGCGCTCCTCGAGCCGTACGACCGTCTCCCCATTGGCCGTGAACCGGAAGTGGCCCGGCTCGATGATGCCGGCGTGCACAGGCCCCACAGGGATCTGGTGCATGGGCGCACCTTCGGCCTCGAGAAAGGCGTAAGCAGCCGTCGCCGGACCCGTGACCTCGCGTTTGCCGAGTGGCTGCGAAAGTCCCCAGTGGCCGTGATCAATCCACGGGCGAACATCGGGCAGTCCTTCCGGCTCGAGCCCGTAGAGATCGCGGATCGCGCGTTCGAGGCGCAGGGCAGGTGCGTGCGATAGGGCCACGGATGGATAGCGGCGCTTCGGGACCGGCAGGCTGATCACGAGGATCTTGGCCTCGGCGATGAGGGCCATGTGCACGGCCTCCCCGTCGCTCCACAGGCCCAATAGGGTTGCCTCTCCGGCAGCGATCCCGACGATCGCCTGCCGCCACGTTGCGGTATCGACGTCGATGCGCGGCCACGGCCGATGGGCCTCGATGCGTCTGCCGCGATTTGCCAACGCTGTTATGAAAGGCATCGGCGCCTCCTCACCCGAGCAGCCGGGCGACGTTCTGGAACCAGGTCACGAGCGGGCCCGGCAGGTAGATCCCCGCCGCCAGCACCAGTGCCAGATGGGCAATGAACGGAAGCCGCGAGGCTTTGACGGGCGCCATGCTGCCGGTGGGTTTTCCGAAGGCCACGTCGCTCAAGCGCAGGAACAGCGCGCCAAGCGCGATGAGGATGCCAAAAACCAGGGGGAGGGCGAGCAAGGGCTCGCGCGCAAATGTGGAGCTGACAATGAGGAACTCGCTCATGAAGATGCCGAGCGGGGGCAGCCCGGCGATGGCCACCACGCCCACCACGAGCCCCCAGCCCAAGAGCGGGTGGCTTACGGTCAACCCGCGGATCTCCGACATCTTCTGCGTGCCTTTGACTTGCGAGATGTGGCCGACGGTGAAGAAGATCGCCGACTTGGTGAGGCTGTGCATGGTCATGTGCAAGAGGCCCGCGAAATTGGCCAGCGGACCGCCCATGCCGAAGGCGAAAGTGATGAGCCCCATGTGCTCGATCGAGGAGTAGGCGAACAGGCGTTTGATGTCCCGGCGCCGGTAGAGCATGAAGCCGGCGAAGATGAGCGATAAGAGGCCGAGCGTCACCATCAGCGGACCTGGCGCGATGGCCGCCGTATTCGCGGCGAGCAGCATCTTGAAGCGCAGCACGGCATAGAGCGCGACATTGAGCAGGAGTCCTGAGAGGACCGCCGAGATCGGCGTCGGGCCTTCGGCATGGGCGTCGGGCAGCCAGGCGTGCAGCGGCGCGAGACCCACCTTGGTGCCATAGCCCAGCATCAGGAACACGAAGGCGAGGTTGAGCATGTCGGGGCTGAAGTCCTTCGACTTTTCCATGAGCGAGGTCCAGACCATGGCATCATGGCCCTCGCCAATCACGGGGCGCGCCGCCATATAGACGAGGATGGTGCCGAAGAGCGCGAGCGCTATACCGACGCTGCCCAGGATGAAGTACTTCCACGCCGCCTCCAGCGCCTGGTGTGTGCGGTAGATTCCCACCATGAGCACGGTCGTCAGCGTAGCAAGCTCGATTGCCACCCACATGAGGCCAATGTTGTTGGCCAGGAGGCCGAGGTTCATGGAGAACATCAGGGCCTGGTACATGGCGTGGTAGAAGCGCAAGTAGGCCGGCGTCAGCCTGCCGATCTCGAGCTCATGCGCGATGTAGCTGGCGCTGAAGGCACTGGTGGTAAAGCCCACGAAGGTGCCGAGCACAACGAAGACGACGTTGAGATCATCGACGAACAGGTAACCGCCCGGCGCAGGCCGCTCCACCAAGAGCGACAGCGCGGCGAGGAACGTGAGAAACGCAGCGAGCACGTTGAGGCGTGCCGTCAGCCGGTAACCGGGCAGGAGCGCGAGCAGGATGGCTGAGGCAGCCGGGATCACCAGGATGGCAGTCACCGGCTCGAACGGCAATCGATGAAGAAGCGCACCAATCATAGCCGTTCACCTCTCGCCTCTTCCAGTGCCTCGACGTCGACGGTGTCGAACCGTTCGCGGATACGGAACAGGAAGACGCCGATCACGATGAAGGCGACGAGCACCGAGAAGGCGACGCTGATCTCGACGACGAGCGGCATGCCTTTGGCACCAGTGGCCGCAAGAATGAGGCCGTTCTCGAGTGACATGAAGCCGACGATCTGGCTCACCGCGTTGCGGCGCGTCACCATCATCAAGAGCCCGAGCAGCACGACCGACAGCGCGAACGCCAAGTCCTCGCGTGCAAGGGGGTCGGCGGTTGCGGTGGCGTGCAGCATCACCACCATCGAGAGCGCGACGAGCCCCATCCCGAACAACATGGTGGGTCCAACACCGCCGATGATCTCAATCGTGCGATGGATGCCGAGCCGCACCACCACCCGATGGAGCGCGACGGGGATGATGATGGCTTTGAGCACGAGGGCAATGAACGCAGTGATGAAAAGGTGGGGCGCGTTCTGGATATAGGCCTGCCAGGCGACCGATAGCGAAAGCACGAACGCATGCAGGGCGAAGACGTTGAGCAGCCCGAACATCCGGTCCTGATAGAGGAGCATGAAGCTCACCAACACCATGCCGCCGGCGAGCATGTGCGCAACGTCGATCGCGGTGTGGTCCATCAGAAGCTCCGTGAAACGAAGAGTAGAAGCATACCGAGCAGCCCGAGCATCAAGGCTATCCCTAGGAAGTCGGGCACGCGGAAGACGCGCATCTTGGCGATCGACGTCTCGAACAACGCGAGCAGGAAGCCGCCCACGGTGAGCTTACCGAGATAGCTCGCGAGCCCGATTAGGTAGGAGGCGGGACCGCTACCGAAGGGTGCTAGGCCCCACGGAAAGAAAATGCAGGCGATCAGCGAGATATAGAGCAGCAGCTTGAGCGCGGAGGCGAGCTCGAGCACGGCGAGATGACGCCCCGAATACTCGAGCACCATGGCCTCGTGCACCATGGTGAGCTCCAGGTGCGTCGCCGGGTTGTCGACGGGGATGCGCGCGTTCTCGGCCAGCGCCACGATGATGAGCCCGACGAGCGCAAGCCCGAGCGAGACGCGCAAGGTGACGTGGGTCACCATGAATTCCGCCACCTCCGAGAGTTGCGTCGAGCCCGCCAAAAGGGCGACGGTGAAGACGATCATGATCATGCCGGGTTCGGCGAGCGAGGCGAACATCATCTCGCGGCTCGAGCCTATGCCGCCGAAGGCGGTGCCCACGTCCATACCGACGAGCGCCAGGAAGAACCGGGCCGAGCCCAAGAGCGCCGTGATGGCGATGAGATCCGCCGTCCAGCTGAAGTAGAGGTCGGTGGCGAAGGTCGGGATGAGTGCGGCCGCGACCCAGGTCGCCGCGAAGATCAAATAGGGGCCGCTGCGAAAGAGCCAGGAGGCATTGTGGGCGAGCACGACCTCCTTGCGAATGAGCCGCAGGAGATCGCGGTAAGGTTGGAGCACGGGCGGGCCTTGGCGGCGCAGGAGCCGCGCTTTCACCTTGCGCGTGAAGCCCAAGAGCAGCGGCGCCAGCAGAAGCACCAGCGCCATCTGCGCGCCCTGCGCTGTGAGTTGAAGGATCAGGACCATACCAGCATCACAAACATGAGGACTACGAGCAGGCCGACGAGCGCCACGAACACGACGCTCAAGAATTGACGGATCGTCAGGAACTGGAGGTAGTTGAGCTTGTCGGCCACGTAGGCGGTGCCGCCGGCAATCGGAAGATAGATCGAGTCCCAAACGAGATCGCGAAGGGTGACGGCAATGCGCGCGGGGCGAGCATCGCCGGGCGGTGGCATGTCCACGTGTTCGCGCGCCAGAAAGACCATCTCTCCGAACACGCGGCGGATTGGTTGCGCGAAACTGTCGGCGGTGTATTGCGTCTCCGGTCTTAAGTCGGGAAACCCGCAATCCCATGCGGGCCCTCGGCGCAGGGCCTGCGAAGCAAGCCGGTGTATGGCTTCGGCCGCGAGCAAGGCCGAGATCGCAATGAAGATGAAGACCAGGAGGCCGTTATAGGAGCTGCGGCTCTCCGCCACCGGCACGATCGACAGCCACGGAATCGATGCCTGCACCGGCATGCGGCCGCCGACCAAGGCTTCGGTGACGGGTGCCAGGCCGTCGATGATGAAACCCGGAAGGATGCCGGCGAGGAGGCACAGCACCGCAAATGCGAACATCGCGGTGAGCGACGCGCCGTCGGTTTCATGGGCATCAGCGGCCTGCGAGGAGCGCGCGCGCCCGAGGAACGTCACGCCGAAGGCCTTGACGAAGCAGCCAGCGGCGAGCGCCGCCGACAGGGCAAGCATCGCGCCCACCGCGGGCACGATCAGCTTCAGCCCCCACGACGGCAGGATGGGGCTCAAGAGGATTGCCTGGAACGTCAGCCATTCGGAGGCAAAGCCGTTCAGCGGGGGGAGCGCCGAGATCGCCACGCAACCGGCAAGGAAGGTGAAGGCGGTGAGCGGCATGCGATGAATGAGGCCGCCCAGATGCTCCATGTCGCGCTCGTGCGTCGCCGTCAGGATGGCGCCGGCGCCGAAGAACAGCAGGCTCTTGAAAAGGCTGTGGTTGAAAACGTGAAACAGCGAGGCAGTCAGCGCCAGCGCCGCGGGGGCCGCCATGCCGTGCGCGGAAAAAGCGAGCGCCAAGCCGAGCCCGATGAAGATGATGCCGATGTTCTCCACCGTGTGATAGGCCAGCAGCCGTTTCAGGTCGTGCTGCATCAAGGCGCTGAGCACGCCCAGCACGCACGTCGCACCCGCAAGCGGGATCACGACGACGCTCCACCACCACGCCGGCGGTCCATTGAGATCGAAGACGATGCGGATGAATCCGTAAACCGCCACCTTGGTCATCACCCCGCTCATCAGTGCCGAGACGTGGCTCGGAGCGGCGGGATGCGCGAGCGGCAGCCATACGTGAAGCGGCACGAGCCCCGCCTTCGAACCCGCGCCGATGAGGACCAGAAGCAAAACTAAACCGGGCTGCGCGGCGGAACTGGCGCGCATATCGGCGAATGCATAGCTGCCCGAAGGTCCGGCGAGCAGGCCGAATGCCAACAGCAGGGCGAGCGTGCCGAAGCTCGCCATGACGATGTAGATGTAGCCTGCGCGCCTGTTCTCGGCATCCTCGTGGTGTGCGATGACCAGCGCCCAAGAGGTCAGCGACATGAACTCCCAGGCAAAGAGGAAGGTGAAGGCGTCGTCTGCCAGAACGACCAGGTTCATGCCGGCCAGGAATGCTGGATAGAAGGGCAGCACGCGGCCGGGCGATTCTTCGTGCTCGCCGTATCCGAGGGCGTAGAGGCTGGCCGCCGCGCCTCCGAGATTGACGATGGCCAAGAAGAATGCGCTGAGGAGGTCGATGCGGAAATGCGCGCCGATCCACGGCAATCCGACGGGCAACTGCAGCGCCGCTACCGGGCGGTCGGCGCCCAACAGATAGGCGATTGCAATGATGAAAACTGCGATGCAGATGGCAAGGCACACCGCGTAGGTTATTCGCGTCGCTGCCGGCCGTCGTGCGATCGCCACGGCCAGCACAGACAAGCCGAGGAGAGCCGCCACGCTCCACAATGTGCCCGCCGCGGGGTTCACGATCGGCCCCCTTCGCGTTGCAGGCAGACGCGCGCCATATGTTCGGTGATCAAAGCCATAGAGCCACCGTCAACAGAAGACCAACGAGCGCCGCGAAGACGAGGCTCAGGTATTGGCGGATGGTGAGAAACTGCAGGTAGTTGAGCTTCTCCGAGGCATACGAGACCCAGCCGCTGATCGGCGCGTAGACTACGTCCCAGACAAGGTCGCGGACCCTGATGGAGAGACGCGCCGGCCGGAGATCGCCCGGGGCCGGCATCTCAACGCGCTCGCGCGACAGGAACACGACCTCGCCGAACACGCGGCGCAGAGGCTGGGCAAAGCTGTCGGCGGAGTATTGCGTGGCGGGGCTTGGATCGGGGTAGCCGCAATCCCAGGCCGGTGCTCGGCGCACGGCACGCGAGGCGAAGCGATGGATGACCTCCGCGGCAAGCGTCGCCGAGAAGGCGATGAAGATGAAGACGAGAAGGCCGTTATAGGAGCTGCGGCTCTGCGCCACCGGCACGATCGACAGCCATGGGATCGACGCCTGTACCGGCATGCGGTGCCCCACCAAGGCTTGCGTGACCGGCGCGATGGCGTCGATCACGAGGCCCGGCAGGATGCCGGCAAGAAAGCAGAGAACGAGCAGCAGGGACATCGCGGTGAGCGAGAAGCCGTCGGTCTCATGCGCATTGGCCGCCTCGGGTGAGCGCGGGCGGCCGAGGAAGGTGACGCCGTAGGCGCGCACGAAGCAGGCGGCCGACAGGGCAGCGCCGAGCGCCATCATGGCTCCGACCGCCGGAACGAGCAGCTTCAAGCCCCATTCCGGTAGCTCCGGGCTCAACAGCACGGCCTGGAAGGTCAGCCACTCGGAGGCAAAGCCGTTGAGCGGCGGCAGAGCGGAGATGGCGACGCAACCGCCAAGAAACACGAAGGCCAATAGCGGCATCCTGTGGATCAAGCCGCCGAGCTGCTCGATGTCGCGTGCGCCCGTGGAGGTCAGCACGGCCCCGGAGCCGAAGAACAAGAGGCTCTTGAAGAACGAGTGATTGAGGACGTGGAAGAGTGCCGCCGTGATCGCAAGCGCTGCCGCTGCGGGCATGCCATTGGCCTTGAAGGCGAGGGAGAGGCCCAATCCGATGAAGATGATGCCGACGTTCTCGACCGTGCTGTAGGCGAGCAGCCGCTTCAGGTCGCGCTGCAGAATGGCGTAGAGCACGCCGAGCACGGCGGTAATGCTGCCAAGCACTAAGACGATGCTCCCCCACCACCAGACCGGTGTCCCGAGTAAATCAAAGACGATGCGGATGAATCCGTAGACCGCCACCTTGGTCATGACGCCGCTCATCAGTGCCGAGACGTGGCTCGGAGCCGCGGGATGAGCGAGCGGCAGCCAAACGTGCAGCGGCACGAGGCCGGCCTTGGAGCCTGCCCCGAGCAGCGTGAGCGCAAGGACAAGGCCGGGAAGCCAGACAGCATCTTCAGCACCGCGCATGTCGGCAAACGTGTAGCTGCCCGCGGGTCCCGCAAGCAGGCCGAAGGCCAGGAGCAGGGCGAGCGTGCCGAAGCTCGCCATCACGATATAGATGTAGCCCGCGCGTCTGTTGTCGGCATCCTGATGGTAGACCATGACGAGGGCCCAGGAGCTGAGCGACATGAACTCCCAGGCAAAGAGGAAGCTGAACGCATCGGCAGCAACGACGACCGCGTTCATGCCGGCGAGGAAGGCGGGATAAAAGGGAAGGACGCGGCCCGGCGTCTCCTCGTGCTGTCCGTATCCGAGTGCATAGAGGCTGGCGGCGGCGGCGCCGAGATTCACGACGCACAGAAAGAAGGCGCTCACGGAATCGAGAACGAAGTGCGCGCCGATCCAGGGCAGTCCGATGGGGAGCCGCAGATATTCTTGTGTGCTCCCGGGCGTGATCAGCCAGCCGCAGGCTGCAATGAGGATCGCAAGACA
>DATIZL010000140.1:0-3999 GCA_035517115.1 Hyphomicrobium sp. | reverse complement strand
ATTTTGACGCGTTCTCGGGTTATAAGGGAAAGTCCCGCTAAAGGTAGCGACATGGACCCCATCGTTCCAAGACTAGAGCACGAGACGCGGCGGCGCCGCCGGATCCCGCTGTTCCGCCACCGGCACATCCCCGTGCGCATGCTGGTGCCGAACTTCTTCACGCTGCTCGCGCTGTGCGCGGGGTTGACCTCCATCCGCATGGGCATCGAGGAGCGCTACGAGCTGGCGCTGGGCGCCATCGTGTTCGCGGCCCTGCTCGACGGCATCGACGGCCGCGTCGCGCGCCTCTTGAAGGCGTCCTCGCGCTTCGGAGCCGAGCTCGACAGCCTCGCCGATTTCGTCAACTTCGGCGTGGCGCCCGCGTTCCTCATCTTCAACTGGGGGCTCGGCAGCCTGAAGAGCTTGGGCTGGATCGTCGTCATGATCTTCGCGCTCGCCTCGGCCCTGCGGCTAGCGCGCTTCAACGTGGCAGCTGAGGAGGAGCATCCGAGGTGGCAGAAGGCCTACTTCATCGGCATGCCGACGCCGGCGGCGGCGATCGTCGTGCTGCTGCCGGTGTTCATCGAGCACCTGGGTTTCGACGGCATCCGCTCCTCCACGTTCATGCTCGACATCGTGCTCGTCTATACGCTGGTGATCGCGTTCCTGATGGTGTCGACCATCCCGACCTTCTCGGGCAAGCTCTTGGGCGAGCGGATCTCGCGCGAGTACGTGCTGCCGATCTTCATGCTGGCGGTCGGCTTCGTGGCGCTGCTGCTTACCTACCCGTTCGGCACGCTGACGGGGGCCTCGATTACCTACCTCGCCTCGATCCCGGTGAGCTACCGGCGCTTTGCGCGCATGCTGGAGGCGACGGAGGCGCAGGCGCGGCCGGAGCCGCAGCCGGAAGCACCCGCCGCGGAGGCCGCGCGCATCGTCTCCCTCCGCTCCGGCGAGCCACAGCGCTAACGCGAAGCTTTGTGGAATTCTAGCGCTGCTGGCGCTGGATCAGGCGGTCGCGTAGCGATTTCAACGCGCTGCCGGGCACCGGCGGCTGGTCGCTGCCGTCGCCTTCCGGCCCGCGCTGGGGCGCAGGATTCGCCGGCGCACCGCCGAACGTGTCCTTGCGCAAAAGCGACGCCGGCCGCGTGGCGTTGAGCGGCGCGCGGCCGGGCGGGGGCGCCGCAGGCGGAGGAATATTGACGGAGGGGCGCAGCACGTCCGCCTCGCGCACGCGGGCCGCGAGCGGAGACTCCTGGCGCGGCGGCTCGGGCACCGCTGGCGCCGTCTCCATCGACACGTCGGCCAGCATGGCCGCCTGCTGGTTCGGGTCGAGGATGACGGCGCTGATGTCGGAGGAGCGCCACTTCTCGACCACCTGCTCGAGGAAGCCCTCATCTCCGACCGAGCGCTGCCAATGCTCGGTGAAGTGCGCGGTCGTGCTGCGCGGCAGGCAATTGGAGGGCAGCTCGTCGAACTTGATGCGCACGGGAAGCGCCACGCCGTCGCCGAAGGCCAGCGCCTCGCGCTGTCCGAGTGCAGGCAGGAACTCCAGCATCCCCGAGCCCGTGTCGATGACGGCGGCGTTGACGATCTCCTGATCGCGGTCGTTCGACATGCGCAACGCGAAGACGGTGTTGCACTGGGACAGAATGGTGGGGTCGACTTCCGCCGGCCGCTGCGAGACGATGCAGAGCGCGACGCCGTACTTGCGGCCTTCCTTGGCGATCTTGGCGATGGCGCGCTTGCACGGCTCGAAGCCCTGCTGACCCGCGGCCGGCACGTAGCGGTGCGCCTCCTCGCACACGAGCGTGAGTGGCACCTTGCCATCGCTCCAATGCGCGAAGTCGAAGGTCATGCGCGAGAGCACCGAGACGACGACGTTGATGATCTCGGTGGGCAGGCCGGTGAGCTCCACGATGGTGATCGGCTTGCTGTTGACCGGCACGCGGAAGATGCGGGAGAGCACTTGCGTCATGCCGTCGTAGACGGTGAGCGAGCCGAACATGAAGGCGTAGCGGCCGTCTTGGGAGATGGCGTCGATGCGCGCGCGCAGCTGGCGGTAGGGGGAGAGGTCCTTCTTGTTCTCCAATTTGCCCATGCGCTCGTCGATGAGACCGGTGAGGTCGGAGATGCGGTAGGGCACGGGCGTATCGACGGTGAACCTCGTGGGCTCCATCATGCCGCCGCGGCGGAAGTTCTGCTGATCGCGCGCGCGCCCCGCGCTGTAACGCGCCTTGGCGATGGGGATCAGCTCCTGCAGGATCTCGATCTCGGCCTTGCGCGCGTCGTCCGCGATAAGTACCTCGACGATCTCTTCGAAGTTCAGCAGCCAGAACGGAAGCTGCATGTTGCGCGGGGAGATGACTTCCGCCCACTCGCTGAAAGCGGTCGCGTACTCGTTGTGGGGATCGAGCAGAACGATATGCGCCGCCGGGTTCTTGGCGAGGATCGCGCGCAGGATGAGCGCGGTCGTGCAGGACTTGCCGGTGCCGGTGGTGCCGAGGATGGCGAAGTGCTTTCCGAGCAGCTCGTCGACGCGAACCATCGCCTGGATGGTGCTGTCCTGGCGGATGCACCCGATGCGCACCGAGCGGGAGGGATCGCCGCAGAAGGCGGCTTCGAGCTCGCTCTTGGACGCCACACGCACGCGGTCGCCGAGGGCAGGATAGGCGGTGACGCCGCGGGTAAAGAGACTGGCGCGGCCGCCCTCGTCGCGCCACAGCTCGCCGACGAGGCCGAGCTCGGCGATCCAGATTTCCGTATCCCCCTCGCGCTGGGCCGGCACCGGCACGCTCAGCGCCGAGATGATGGCGAGCACGACCGTGTTGGCCGTGTCGATGGCGAGGAGCGTGCCCATGTCGGGGCGGTCGTTCGGCCGGACCCGGGCGCCCTCCTTGGGGCAGTCGAGCATCACGATGGCCTTGGAGCCGGTGACCGAGACGATGCGGCCGATCGACTTGTCGGACCGGGAGGCGCTCGCAGAGGCGTCCGGCATGGTCAACTGCATATTCGTGTTCATGGGTCCACTCACGATGGCAAGCCTCGCGTCAGCGTTGTCTCGCTACCCGCGGACGCCGGCTGGGCCCGGCGTGCAGGCAGCAGCACCGTCACCTCCGTGCCCACATCCTTCTGACTGCGGATGCTGAGCTCGCCGCCGTGCAGCTGCACGAGCGCCTTGGCGATGGGGAGCCCGAGGCCGGTGCCTTCGCGCCAGCGCGCATGCGTGGCATCGACCTGGCCGAACGGCGTCAGCGCGACTGCGACGTCCTCATCGGCCATGCCGACGCCGGTGTCGGTGACCACGACCGCGGCTGCGCCCTGGGCGGTGGGGGCTGCCGCAATGGTGACCGAGCCGCCGCAGCGGGTGAACTTCAACGCATTCGAGATGAGATTGGTGAAGACCTGGCGCAGCTTCACGCTGTCGCCGAGCACGGGCGGCAGTCCGGGCGAGATGTTCTCGACGAGCGAAAGGCCGGCGCTCTGCGCCATCAGCCGGAACGAGGAGGCGGACGCGCTCACCACCTCGGCGAGGCTCAACTCGCGCGCTTCCAGGGTGTACTTGCCGCTCTGGATCTTGGAAATGTCGAGGATGTTGTTGATGACTGCCAACAGGTGCCCGGCCGCGTCGTGGATGAGGTTCGCGTAGTCGGCGACCTCGGCCGCCGCGAGCCGGCGCTCGCCCCGCTCGGCCAGGAGCTTGGAGAACCCGATGATGGCGTTGAGCGGGGTCCTGAGCTCATGGCTCATGTTGGCGATGAACTCGGATTTGACCCGGCTCGCCAGCTCTGCCTCGACGCGGGCCGAGTGCTCGGCAACGCGCGCGCGATGGCGCAGCAACGCATCGCCCAGGAGCGACGCGTACTCGTTCATGAGGGAGCTGCTGGTCTTTTGGTTTCCGAAGGCCCCGCTGAGCATCACACGCTGATTGCTATTGTCCTGCCGCCGCCTGGACCCTAGGGGCTACAGAATAATGTGCGGTTAAGCTGCGTTCTGTTCTTGGCAGGTGCGGGGTGAGGG
>DATIZL010000139.1:0-2185 GCA_035517115.1 Hyphomicrobium sp. | reverse complement strand
ACCAAGCTCTATTGCGTCTACGTCGCCGTCGGCCAGAAGCGCTCAACCGTCGCCCAGTTCGTGAAGGTGCTTGAGGAGAACGGCGCGCTCGACTACTCGATCGTCGTTGCTGCAACCGCCTCCGAGCCGGCGCCGCTGCAGTATCTCGCCCCCTTCACCGGCTGCACCATGGGCGAGTATTTCCGCGACAACGGCATGCACTGCGTGATCGCCTACGACGACCTCTCCAAGCAGGCCGTCGCCTACCGTCAGATGTCGCTGCTTCTGCGCCGCCCGCCCGGCCGCGAAGCCTACCCGGGCGACGTTTTCTACCTCCACTCGCGCCTGCTCGAGCGCGCGGCGAAGCTCAACGACCAGCACGGCGGCGGCTCGCTCACCGCGCTCCCCGTCATCGAGACGCAGGCAAACGACGTGTCCGCCTACATCCCGACCAACGTGATCTCCATCACCGACGGCCAGATCTTCCTCGAGACCGACCTCTTCTATCAGGGCATCCGCCCGGCGGTGAACGTCGGTCTCTCGGTGTCGCGCGTCGGCTCCAGCGCGCAGACCAAGGCGATGAAGCAGGTCGCCGGCAAGATCAAAGGCGAGCTCGCCCAGTACCGCGAGATGGCGGCCTTCGCGCAGTTCGGCTCCGACCTCGACGCGGCCACGCAGAAGATGCTCGCGCGCGGCGCGCGCCTGACGGAACTCTTGAAGCAGCCGCAGTTCTCGCCGTTGAAGATGGAAGAGCAGGTGTGCGTGATCTTCTCCGGCACGCGCGGCTATCTCGATCCGCTGCCCGTCTCCGCCGTGAGCAAGTTCGAGCAGGATTTGCTGCGGCTACTGCGCGATGAGGGCAAGGACATCCTCGACGCCATACGTACCGAGAAGGCGCTGTCGGAGGCGACGGAGAAGAAGCTCGTCGCCTTCCTCGACAAGTTCGCCAAGGGCTTCACCGCTTAGAGCAGGCAGGACGCTCGAATGCCGAGCTTAAAGGACCTTCGCAACCGCATCTCGTCGGTGAAGGCGACCCGCAAGATCACCAAGGCGATGCAGATGGTCGCCGCGGCCAAGCTGCGCCGCGCGCAGGAGGCGGCCACCGCGGCCCGCCCCTATGCCGACCGCATGGACCAGATGATGGCGAGCCTCGGCAGCCGCGTCACCGACCGCGAGGGGATGTCGCCGTTGATCGTCGGCACCGGCAAGGACGATGTGCACCTGCTCGTCGTCATGACGGGGGAGCGCGGTCTCGCCGGCGGCTTCAACTCGAACATCGCCAAGCTCGCGCGCAACGACGCGCAGAAGCTGATTGCCAACGGCAAGAGGGTGAAGTTCCTGATGGTCGGCCGCAAGGGCGCCGATGCGCTGCGCCGCGAGTTCGGCAAGCTCTACGTCGACCGCATCGACCTGCGTGGCGTGCGCCAGATCGGCTTCGCCAACGCCGACAGCATTGCGCAGAAGATAATGGCGCTATTCGCTGCGGGCGAGTTCGACGTGGCGACGCTCTATTTCGCGGAGTTCAAGTCGGTGATCAAGCAGGTGCCCACGGCGCTGCAGCTGGTCCCCGCCAAGATTCCGGCGGCGAAGGCCGACAAGACCGCAGGCGCCGTAGCGATCCACGAGTACGAGCCCTCGGAGGAGGACGTTCTCGGCTACCTCGTCAACCTCAACGTCTCGACGCAAATATTCCGCGGGCTTTTGGAGAACGTCGCCTCCTTCTACGGGGCGCAGATGAGCGCCATGGACAGCGCCACGCGCAACGCCGGCGAGATGATCGACAAGCTGACATTGAAATACAACCGCACGCGCCAGGCCATGATCACGAAGGAGCTCATCGAGATCATTTCGGGCGCCGAGGCGCTGTGAGCAAAGCGAAGGGTACGAGGAAGAGAAGATGGCAAACAAGGTTGGTCGCATTCGCCAGGTGACGGGCGCGGTCGTCGACGTGCAGTTCGATGATCACCTGCCGGCAATCCTCAATGCGCTCGAGACCAATAACCACGGCTCGCGCCTCGTGCTCGAGGTGGCGCAGCACCTGGGCGAGAACACGGTGCGCACCATCGCCATGGACTCGACCGAAGGTCTCGTGCGCGGGCAGGAGGTCACCGATACCGGTGCCCCCATCAAGGTGCCCGTGGGCGACGCCACGCTCGGGCGCATCATGAACGTGGTCGGCGACCCGGTGGACGAGGCGGGCCCCATC
>DATIZL010000138.1:0-38490 GCA_035517115.1 Hyphomicrobium sp. | reverse complement strand
GATCGTAGGCGTATGCGTCGCCCTGTTCTCGATCGCGCCGCCTGTGCTGGCGCAATCGATCGGCGTGGTGGCGATCTTCGCGCTGTTCCTGATCGTGCTCGTGGTCGTCTTGAGCAATCTGCTCCTGCTCGGCGACCGCATCGGCATCCCGCTGATTTGGCTCCTGATTGCGGGCGCGTTCTTCCTCAACGCCAGCGAGTGGAACGACAACCACAAAGTCCCGCTCATGCGGCACAAGCGCGATCCAGAAGCGACCAACGACGTGGGGCGCTCCTTCGCGCAGTGGTTCCACGCGCGCGCGGACAGCGACTACTACGAGAAGAGCAACGAGCCCTATCCAGTCTTCATCGTCGCGGCCGCGGGCGGGGGCGCATACTCTGCGCACTACACGGCGACCTTTCTCGCGCGCATGCAGGATAGTTGCCCGAACTTCGCCCAGCATGTGTTCGCCATCAGCGGCGTCTCCGGGGGCAGTGTAGGCGCCTCGCTGTTCGCAGGCCTGGCGAAGCTCAAAGCGCGCAACCAGCCCTACGTCGGATGCAATCTCAACTCCGGCGACCGCTACTTCGAGCGGCGCACGCAGAAGTTCTTCGAGCAGGACTTCCTGTCGCCGGTCATGGCAGCGGCGCTGTTCCCCGACCTGCTGCAGCGGTTCCTTCCCTTCCCCATCGGTCCCTTCGACCGCTCGCGCGCACTCGACGGCAGCATCGAGGCCGCCTGGCACGACATGATCGAGGACGCCGTAAAGGAGGATGCGGCCGCCAAGGCCATTCCGAGCCCGTTCGAGCGGCCGTTCCTCGATCTGTGGACGCCAGCCCGCGCCGATGAGGCCGTCCCCGCCCTCATCATCAACACGACCGAGGTGGCCAACGGCTACCGCATCGTCCTATCGCCCATCGGGACCGGCGTGCCCGCCGACAAGCAGTGGTCCAAGATCGCGCGCCTGCACTCGCTGCTGCCGCCGGCCAAGGAGGCGGGGTTTGAATCCGACGTGAAGCTCTCGACCGCAACGGGTATGAGCGCGCGCTTTCCTTGGGTGCTTCCGGCGGCGACCGTGGAAACGGGCGCCGATCACAAACCGATGCGGCTCGTCGACGGCGGCTACGTCGAAAGCTCGGGTGTCGACAGCGCCAGCCAGCTCCTGAAGGCGCTGAAAGTTGCCGTGGAGCGCACCAAGGATACGCCCGACGCCATCCATGCCAAATTCTACCTCGTGGTGCTGATGGGCTATGAGGGCACTCCGGTGGAGGACCGCAGCCTCGGCGCGCCGCCCCTGCCGTTGCGCACCCTCATCAACACCTGGCAAACGCGGGCCGAGATCGCATTCCTCTCGGCCTTCGTGGATGCCTGCCCCGAGATCGGGACGTGCCTCGCGCAGGCGGCGGAGGAGACCTCCTATCGGCGCGCGCTGGTCGAGCTCCCCGTCATCCCGATATTCCTCAACCTGCGCGACTTCCAGCTCCCGCTCACCTGGCAGCTCACGCAGGCGAGCCGCGAGATCATCGCCCTGCACGCCGGCACCGCACAGCGCTGCGAGCGCAATGACACCCTGATGATGACGTGGCCGAACGAGGCGGGACCCTACGAGCGCATCGTGAAGGCGCTGGGAGAGAACAGTTGCAGCCTGTGCACCATGCAGTTCCGCCTCGCGCACCGGACCGAGTCGCCCGAGTGGGCGGACAAGCGCATCTGCACGCACGCGCCAGCCCCGCCTCCGCCTACGACGAGCGCGATCACCTCAAAGTAGTCAGAGAATGCGCCTAGACCGCCTCGCGGAAGCGCTGCGCAGTCTCGAGATCGACGGAGACTAGCTGCGAGATGCCCTTCTCCGCCATGGTGACGCCGAACAGCCGGCTCATGCGCGCCATGGTCATCGGGTGATGGGTGATGACCAGGAAGCGGGTCGCGGTATCGGTCGCCATGGCTTCGAGCAGCCGGCAGAAGCGGTCGACGTTGGCATCGTCGAGCGGCGCATCGACCTCGTCCAGCACGCAGATGGGCGAGGGATTAGTGAGGAACACCGCGAAGATCAGCGACAGCGCGGTCAAGGACTGCTCGCCGCCCGACAACAGCGACAGCGTCGCCGGCTTCTTGCCGGGCGGCTTGGCGATGATCTCGAGGCCGCCTTCGAGCGGGTCCTCGCCCTCGATCATCTCGAGCCGTGCCTCGCCGCCCCCGAACAGGGTCGTGAACAGCTTGCGGAAGTGCGCGTCAACCGCCTCGAAGGCGTCGGTGAGCCGCTTGTGCGCCTCGCGGTTCAATTGCCCGATAGCCGCGCGCAACTTGGCGATCGCCTGCTCGACGTCGGCGCGCTCCGTGTCTAGCCCGGTAACTTGCGCGCCGAGCGTGACGAGCTCGTCGTCGGCCTGCAAGTTGACGCCGCCGAGGCGCTCGCGGTCGCCCTTCAGGGCCGCAAGCTTGCGCTCCACGTCGGCGAGCGGCGGCATTTCCGCATTCGATTCAAGCCCCGCCATGGCAAGGCATCCTTCGGGCGCCACGCCAAGCGCCTCGCGGATCTGGCGCGCCACGTCCTGACGCCGCGTGCGCGCGCCCTCGAGCCGCGCCTCCGTGCGCGCGCGGCTCTCGCGGGCCTCCGTCACGGCCCCTTGCACGGCACGTAGCGCCTGCACGCCGGCCTTCAGCGCGTTGTCTGCGGCGGCGAGTGCGTCGCCCGCAACCTGGCGCTCGCGCTCGGCGCCGCTCAAGGCGGTGAGCAGCTTGCCGCGGCGGTCCTCGATGCGCGCCGGCATATCGGCGAGGCTTTCGAGCTCCGTGCGCGTCTCGGCGAGGCGCGCCTTCAGCGTCTCGATCTGCTGGCCGGCGCCCGCGCTGCGTGTGGTCCAGCGCTCACGTTCGACCGTGATCGCAGCGCTGCGCTCTAGGCGCGCCTTGCGTTCGCGCTCGAGGCCGAGGATTGCCGCCTGGGCTTCGGTCAGGGCCGACCGCAGCGTCTCGACCCGCGTTTGCATCGTGGCGAGCGCCGGCTCGGGGTTCTCCGCTGCAGCGAATGCCGCAAGTGCGGTCTCCGCCTCCGCCTCGAGCTGCTTGGCGACGCGCAAGTCGTCTTCCGCGCGCGCCCTCGCCCCCGCCACGGCGGCAAGCTTGCTCTCGGTCTCCCGCGCGGCCCGCTCGATCGCGGTGAGCGACTCGCGCGATTTCGCCAGCATCGCCTGTGCCTCGCGCCAAAGCTGGCGCAGGCGCTGCTCCTCGCTTTGCGCGTGCTGAAGGGCGTCCGCGGCCTCCTGCTCGGCGTGCGCGTTGGCGGCGGCGGCCGTGCGTGCCTCCGCCTCCTCGAGCCCGATGGAGGAAAGCCGGTTGCGCTCGGCGAGCCGTTGCGCGGCGGGCGTCACGCCCTCGGCCGCCGCCGTGAAGCCGTCCCACCGCCACAGGTGGCCGTCGCGCGTGACGAGGCGCTGGCCCGGTTTCAATTGCGGCTGCAGGCGCATGCCTTCGGCGCGCGAAGCGACAATGCCGGTTTGCTTGAGGCGGCGGTCGAGCTCGGGCGGGGATTCGACGTGCGCTGAAAGCGGCTCGGCGCCGGCTGGAAGTGCGGCGTCGTGACGGGAGACGGGAACATGGCGCCAATGCACCGGCGCCTCCTCGGCGGCCGGCGCCTCGAGGTCGTCGCCGAGCGCGGCGCCGAGCGCGGTCTCATAGCCGGGCGCGACGCGAATACGGTCGAGGACGGGCGGGAACTCGCTCGCGTTGGCTCCGACCAGAAGCTTGACGAGCGTCTCGCGTTCGGCCCGCAAGGCGGTGAGCGCAAGGTGTGCGCGTGTGCTGCGCTCGCGCGCCGCGGCAGCGGCGGCTGCACGGTCCTGCGTCACGCCCTCGGCGGCGACCGCCTGCACCTCGAAGCGCGCGATCTCCTCGGCAAGGCGCTTGCCCGCATCGGTGATCTGGGCGAGCTTTTCGGCATCGGGGGCGCGTCCGGCGATCTCGCGCGTTTCCGCATCGAGGGCGGCAAGCTGCTCGTTGAGCCTTGCCACGCGCTCGGCGCGCTCAACGCGCGCGGCCTCGAGGCTCTGGAGCTTTGCGCGGCGCTCGGCGACCTTGGCCGTCAGGGCAGCGAGCTGCCCTTCGGCGGCGCGGACCTCGGCCTCAATGGCGGTGCGCTTCTCCCGCGCAGCCGCCTCCGCCGCATCGGCGCCGGCCTCCGCCGCCTCTAGGGCCGTGAGCTCGGTGCCGACGCTGGCCAGGATCTCGCGGGCTTCCGCAATGAGGGCCTCCTCGCGCGCAATATCGCTGCCGAGTTGCTGGGTGCGGGCCTCGAGCTCGCGCACGCGGTCGAGCGCCCGGCGCGCCTCCTGCTCGAACGTTTCGTGCTCGAGCCGCAGGCGCCCGAGCACGGCGGCGCGCTTTGCCTCCTCCTCGCGCAGGGGGGTCATGGCCTCGGCGAGGCGCGCCTCCTCGGCGAGCGCTCGCGCTTCCGCCTGCGTTGCGTCCCCGAGCGCGGCGAGCGCCTCGCGCAGTCCAGATTCCTCCGTCTCGACCAGCTCCTGGGCTTCGGTCCAGGTGACGTGGAACAGAAGTGCCTCCTGGCGCCGGATGTCACCGGTGATCTCCTTGTAGCGCCGGGCCGCGCGCGCCTGGCGCTTCAGGCTCTCGACCTGGGAGTTGAGCTGGCCCAGCACGTCGTTCAAGCGCGCGAGGTTGGCTTCCGTCGCCTTCAAACGGAGCTCAGCCTCGTGACGGCGGCTGTGCAGCCCCGCGATGCCGGCGGCATCCTCGAGAATGCGGCGGCGCTGCTCCGGCTTGGCGTTGACGATCTCGCCGATCTGGCCCTGGCGCACGAGCGCAGGCGAGCGCGCGCCGGTGGCGGCGTCCTCGAACAGGATCTTCACGTCGCGCGCGCGCGCCTCCCGGCCGTTGATGCGGTAGGCGCTGCCCGCCTCACGCTCGATGCGGCGCGTGATCTCGATGACGTCGGTGTCGTTGAACTCCGCCGGCGCCTTGCGCCCGGCGTTGTCGATGAAGATCGTGACCTCGGCCGAGTTGCGCTCGGGCCGGGTGTTGGTGCCCGAGAAGATCACGTCGTCCATGGCGGCCGCGCGCATGCTCTTGTGCGAGGTCTCGCCCATCACCCAACGCAGGGCCTCGAGCAGGTTCGACTTGCCGCAGCCGTTGGGCCCGACGACGCCCGTCAAGCCCGGTTCGATCACGAGCTCGGTCGGCTCGACGAACGACTTGAAGCCCAAGAGCCTGAGTCGTGAAATCTTCATCGCGGTCCTTGCACGATGCGGGGGGTCGGAGGCGGCGCTGAGGCGCGAACGTCGGCCGGCTTAATGCGGCGCTCCCGCCGCCGCGGTGGTCCGCGCCGCGACGAGCGGGTCGACCATCGCGCGGATCTCCTCGATCGAGAGCTCTTTCTTCACGAGCTTACCCCCGACGAAGAAGTTGGGAGTGCCGATGACGCCGAGCTTGCGCCCGCGCTCCTTAACCCAGTTGAGCCCATCGATCATGGCTTGATTCTCGCGGCAGGCGTCAAACTGCTGACGCGTCATCCCCACCTGCGAGGCCACCTTGTAGATAGGGTCGAGGCGGACCTCCTGGGAGACCCAGTCCGGCTGCTGCTCCATGAATTTCCCGTAGAGCGTGAGGTACTTCTCGGGCTTGGCGCAGCGCAGGGCGATGGTTGCGGCGCCCGAGGTCTTGCCGATCGGGAACTCGCGCAGGACGTAGCGGACCTTTCCGGTGTCGATGTATTCCTTCTTGAAGGCCGGGAAGGTCTTCATGTGAAAGTTGCGGCAGTGCGGGCACGTCATCGAGGCGTACTGCACGATGATCACCGGGGCGTCCGCACGGCCGAAGGACATTTCCGGCAGCGTGCCGGTGAGTGCGATGTCCTCAGGCGTGGGGTTTTCGATCACCTCGCGGCCGCCCGGCACCACCGAGGGCTGCTCCGCGAACGGGTTGAAACCGCCCTCGGCCGTCTTCGCCGGCGGCTTGTCGCCCGGCAGATTGCCGCTCGGCATCTTGGCCGGGTCGACCTCGTCGGCCGTCATAAGCCCGCTGCTCGTCAACGGGCCGGCTCCGCCGCATCCGGCGAGGGCCGCGGCCACCAGCAACGCGACGAGGACGCGGCCTGACGACACCGTTACTTGCCCGCTCCTTGACTTGGCGCCGGCGCGGCCGGGGCCGCGGCCTGGTCCGTTGGCGCCGGGCCTGCCCCGGACCCGAGGATCGGCTCAATCACCTTGTCGAAGGCCTCGATCGTGGGCGCGCCATCAAGCTTCTTGCCGTTGATGAAGAACGTGGGCGTGGCGTTGACCCCGAACACCTCGGCGGCGCGCGTGCGCCCGCTGGTGATGTCGTCGAGGAGCTTCTGATCCGTGAGGCACTTATCGAACGATTCCTGGGTGAAGCCCGCCTGCTTGGCGAACTCGAACAGCTTCGGCACCGGGTTGCCCTCGCCGAACGCCCAGTCCTTCTGGTGCTCGAACAGCACCTCGATGAAGGGCATCGTCTTGTCCGAGCCCGTGCAGCGCGCCAGCATGGAGGCAGCAGCGGCGAGATTGTCGAGCGGGAACTCGCGGAAGATGTAATGCACCTTGCCGGAGTCGATGTACTTCTTCTTGAACTCCGGCCACACGTCGACCGTGAAGTGCGCGCAGTGGCTGCAGGTCATGGAGGCATACTCGACCACCGTCACCTTGGCGTCGGGCGGCCCCAGCGTGATCTCGCCCCGCGGGCCGGGCTTCATCAAGTCCTCGACCGGCACCTCCGTTGGACCTTTGCTTTCCGCGGCGGCGCGAACGGCCGAGAGCCCAATGCCGGCGCCGACGACGGAGAGGCCGAATGCGAGCAGCAGCGCACGCCGCGAGAATGGCGCCCGGCGGGACGAGGGCTTCGATAGGGTCACGAGCGGGCTCCTTGTTCAGTTGCGCGGCGCTTTCGGCCGGACCGATTTATCGGGGGATAAGGCTAGCAGGCGGCGAAGCCTGCAATACGGCAAAAGGGCCCTGAATGCCAAGTGAAGGAAGGGTAATCCGGGCCCCCGCAGGTGCCTAGCGTGCGCGGCTCATCAGGCCCTGTTTAAGGCGCTGTAGTGCCCCCCGAAGCCGCTCATCCGAGATGGCGGCAAGTTCCGGGGCCTCGCAGGGCGGCGCCTCGTGCCGGGGCGCCGGCACGGCCTTGGCGGCGGGAAGCGGCGCTTGCAGCAAACGCAGCTCGGCGACGGCGCGATAGCCGAAATAGGCGTTGATGCGCTCTAAGAGCTGCTGGCCCTTGTATTCGATATCGAGCGCGCGCGCCGGGTCCACCCGCAGCACCAGGGTCGCGCCGGAGCGACCCCGCCCCTCGCACCCGGCGTCCTTGATCTCGCCCGCTCCGTGCGGCCACTTGATGCGCTCGGGCACCGTATATGCGGCGAGCTGATCGCCGACGATGGTGGTCCAGTCGGTGAGCAGCGTCGCCGTGGAAAAGCCAAACGTTTCGAACGCCTTGCGGGTGAGCTTGGGCAGGTAGGCGCCGACGGCCCGCGCGGGGACGTAGCCATAGCGCGGAGCCGCCGCCCCACTCGGCGGCGACATACCCTGCGTTGGCTGCATGGCTTCGGTCGGCATGGTGTGATCTGGGGTACTACGGTTTGCAGGCGCGATGCCGACGCTTACCATCGGCAAACGATTCGCGGACGGGCGCGGAGGGATGATTTGACCGCTGTTGCGCGAAGGCAACTGCCGCTCCGGCCCGCCGGGCCCGACACGGTCGATGCGCTGCTCGCTTGGTACGACGAGGAGCGCCGGGACCTGCCGTGGCGCACGCGGCGCGGACGGCGCCCGGACCCCTACGGCGTCTGGCTCAGCGAGATCATGCTGCAGCAGACGACGGTGAAGGCCGTCATCCCCTACTACTTGAAGTTCTTGGCCCGCTGGCCGACGGTTGAGGTGCTTGCCGCGGCCGAGCTCGACGACGTTTTGGCGGCGTGGGCCGGCCTCGGCTACTACTCGCGTGCCCGCAACCTCCATAAGTGCGCGCAGGCCGTCGCGCGCGAACTCAGCGGCGTATTCCCTCAGAACGCGGCCGAGCTGCAGAAGCTGCCGGGCATCGGCCCCTATACGGCCGCGGCCATCGCGGCCATCGCCTTCGGCGAGCCGGTGACCCCGGTCGATGGCAACGTCGAGCGCGTGGTGGCGCGGCTGTTCGCCGTGCGCCAGCCGCTGCCTGCAGCGAAGGGCGAGCTGAAGCGTCTTGCCGCCACGCTCACTCCCGCCAAACGACCGGGCGATTTCGCGCAGGCGATGATGGACCTCGGTGCCGCCATCTGCACGCCGCGGCGCCCATCGTGCCTCGTCTGCCCGGTGCAGTCGGACTGCGCCGCCAACGCGCGCGGGCTCGAAGCCACCCTGCCGATGCGCGCCGAGCGTGCCGAGCGTCCGCTGCGGCTCGGCATCGCGTTCCTCGCGCTGCGCGAGGACGGCAGCGTGCTTCTGCGCCGCCGCCCGGAGGCGGGTTTGCTCGGCGGCATGCTCGAGGTGCCGGCGACGGCGTGGGAGGATCTGCTCCCCCCGGCCAAGGAGGCGCTGCGCGCCGCGCCGTTGAAGGCTGATTGGTGGCTCGTGCCCGGCACGGTCACGCACACGTTCACGCATTTCCGGCTGGAGCTGATGGTCTACCGCGCCCTGGTGCCGACGGACGCCACGCTGACCTTCTGGGCCGAGCCTGACCGCTGCCGTTGGGTGAAGCGCCGCGATCTCGACCGCGTCGCGCTGCCGAGCGTGATGCGCAAGGTCGTCGCGCACGGCCTGCGCGTGCAGTGAGCGGTCGCAGCTCTGTGTCGGGTTTGCACCGCCCGGTCGCATTTACTTTCACGCTTGATCTAGATCGGTGCCCGCGCAGCCGAAACATGCTGCGTTCCGATCAGGATTCGCCACCCGGGGGGATGATGCGAAGCTCGAGGGCCGTTCTCTGCTTGGTCGCTGCGTGCGCCATGTTTGCTTGCCCGTTGCTGCTCACCGGCTGCGGGGTCGCGCATGACGCCACCCTGTCGGGGAAGGAGGCGCGCGCGCCGATCGAGCTACCCGCGAGAGAGCGCGCACGTCTCCGCGCCGGCATGCGCTTCTATCTCGAGTGCGTCGAGGGCATCACGGACGCTCTGGGCGAGAACAAAATGGCCGAGGTCGCCCGCAGCGCCAAGCGCTGCGGCATGGATATGGTCGAGAGCGTCTCCTTTGCCGAGGTGCTGACGCTGCCGCCGGAGTTCCTCGCGCTCAGCCTCGATACCCACCAGAAGTTCGATGACTTGGCGCACGAGGCGGCCGCGCAGGGCACGAAGTCGAGCGCACTGAAGCAGCTCGGTGCCATCCTCGCCAATTGCACGGCCTGCCATGCCGCCTACCGGCTGGCGCCATGAGGCGTCCGCGTCATGACGAGCATTAGCGGCGCGCCCGTGGCTCGGCGGACACCCTTGGTTAAGCAGCTCGCAGTAGAGTCGTCGAATTGGGACACCAAAGGCGCCCATACAAGCCGGCGCGCCGCAAGAAGGGAACACGACTTATGCGGATCAGCGCGCTTCTTTCGGTTGCCTGCGTGAGCCTAGCAGCGGCGGTCGTGCCGCACACCGCCTCCGCGATGCCGGCTGCGGGCCTCGGCCATGTCGGCACGCAGGCCGGCAGCGCGGTCGAGAAAGTGGAGTTCCTGCGCCGGCCCGACGGCAGCGTCTGGTACAAGCGCCCGGACCCCAACTCGCAGGGCCCCTACCTGTTCTACTACCGCGGCTACGCCTACCCTTACTATCCGGGCTACACGTACCGCCTGACGCGCGGCGAGCTGCGCCCCGAGGACCGTCCGCATCGCGTGAAGGTCGTCCAGTAGCAAGGCATTCCTTGAACGCTTGGGTCGAGGCGCGCGGTCAGCCGTTGACGGCGAGCGCTCCCGTCGGCTCGAACTCGTAGAACGAGGGATCGAACGGCGCGCGCGGCTCCTTCTCGTTGAGGATGCGCGCGCGGCGGCGCAGCAGCGGCAGCATGATGTGCGCAAATCGCATCATCCTGCGCACGCTCGTCGGATTGACGAGATTGCTCGTCGGCACCTTGAACCCGCGCCACTTCAGGACGTAGCCGATCGGCATCTCCATCTCGTCCTGCAGCGCCATCATCTCTGCGTAGAGGCGCGCCGCCGGCGTTAAGAGCGACCCGAAGCCGTTGCGCGGCTGCGCCCAGCCGATGATGTAGAGGTTCTTGACCGTATCGGGAAACGCGCCGCCGTAGACCTGCACGACATCGTTCTCCACCGGAACCAGTCCCTTGGGCAGGAAGGGAAAGCTGTTGTAGTAGCCGGTCGCGGCGACGATCAGGTCGTACTCGCCCACGCTGCCGTCGGTGAAGTGCACCTTGGTGCCGGCGAAGCGCGCGATGTCGGGGCGCGGCTTGATGCGTCCCTGCCTCAGGAAGTTGAGCAGGTCCGTGCCGTAGGCGGGATGGCGCTCGAACAGCTTGTGTTTGGGGCGCTGCAAGCCGTAGGCGCGATAGTCGCCGATGAACACCTTGACGAGCACGCGCAGAATGAGGCGCTGCATGAACACCGGCAGGCCCCAGATGGGCAAATCGGAGAGTGGTCTGCCGAAGGCCGTCTTGGGCAGGAACCAGTAGCCGGAGCGCAGGCTCAAATCGCACGAGGCGCCGATGCGCGCGCTCTCGCAGGCGATGTCGCAGCCGGAGTTGCCGCCGCCGATCACCAGCACGCGCTTGCCGCGCAGCTGCCCCGGCTCCTTGTAGTCCTTGGCGTGGATAAGCGTGCCGGTGAAGCGCCCCGGATAGCTCGGCATGCGCTTATCCCAGTGATGGCCGTTGCACACGACGACGCCTTTATAGTTGCGCTGCTCACCGTTCTCGAAGGTGACAAGCCAGCTTTCGTCCGCGAGCGGCGCGGCTCGCACGACCTTCATGCCGAACTCGATGTTGTCCATGAGCGCGCGGTCGTGCGCATAGCTCTCGAGATAGCGCAGCATCTGCTCGGCCGACGGGAAATCGGGGTAGTGGTCGGGCATGGGGTAGTCGGCGTAGGCGGTGGAGCGCTTGGAGGACACGATGTGGACGCCCTCGTACACACCGTGGCGCCAGTTGCCGCCGATCCCTTTGTCCGCCTCGATCTGGTCGAAGGCGATGCCTCTCTTGCGCATGGCATCGGCCATGCCGAGGCCGACGGCACCGGCGCCGATGACCAGTAGACGATCGTGTCTCGAAGCACTGCTTCGCATGCCTGCGCCCGCCGATCTTAATTGCAATTTACCTTGCACCGGGTCGCGCAACTTAGTCCGCGTCCGCCGCCGCGCCAACCCTTATAACGCTGCACCCACCAACGCGGTGAAATTCAGGCCGAAACGAAATGTCGCAACCCGTCGCAACCCTATGAGCGGTCTGCGCATCTCACTCCGCGGCGATGATGGCCGGCGTCCCAAGGCCGAGCTGACGCTTGGCCTCCTCCCGCAACAGGTCGATGGGCTTGAGCTTACCCTCGGCCTCGAAGTGCCAGAATGTCCAGCCGTTGCAGGCCGTCTTGCCCTGAACGATAGCGCCCAAACGGTGAATGGATCCTTGATTGCCGCCCCAACTTAGCGTGCCGTCGGCCTTTACCTCGGCGCGGAACTTGGCGCGCGAATCCACGACCACGGTGCCCGGCTCCAACAGCCGCAGCTCCACGATGGTCCCGAACGGCACGCGCGGCTCTGCGCGTTTCGATTTCTGCATCTCGAGTGCCGAGGGCGAAAGCGGCGTCACGCGCGCGATGCGCTCCTCGGCCGCGCGCGCGTAGTCGGCGTCGCGCTCGATGCCGATGAAACGGCGTCCCAGGCGCTTGGCGACCGCTCCTGTGGTGCCTGTGCCGAAGAAGGGATCGAGCACGAGGTCGCCCGGCTTGCTCGACGCGATCAGGATGCGGTTGAGCAGCGCCTCCGGCTTCTGCGTCGGATGCGCTTTGCGGCCGCCTTCGTCCTTGAGGCGCTCAGGTCCCGAGCAAATCGGAAACAGCCAGTCGGAGCGCATCTGCACGTCGTCGTTGTGCGCTTTCAGGCTTTCGTAGTTGAAGGTCGCGCGCGAGCGCTTGTCGCGAGCGGCCCAGATCAGCGTCTCGTGCGCATTGGTGAAGCGCTTGCCGCGGAAGTTCGGCATCGGGTTCACCTTGCGCCAAACGATGTCGTTCTGGATCCAGAAGCCCAAGTCCTGCAGCGCGGCGCCGAGGCGGAAGATGTTGTGGTAGGAACCGATCACCCAGACGGCGCCGTCGGGCTTCAAGACACGCCGGCATTCGCCGAGCCAGGCGCGCGTGAAGGCGTCGTAGTCGCCGAAGCTCGAGAACTTGTCCCAGTCATCGTCGACGCCGTCGACGCGTGTGTTGTTGGGACGCAAAAGGTCGGAGGCGAGCTGCAGATTATAGGGCGGGTCGGCGAAGACGAGATCGACGCTTTCTTTGGGCAGGCCCTTCATGGCCTTGAGGCAATCGTCGACGATGATGCGATTGGCCGAGCGGGCCTCGGCAGTGCGACGCAGAACCATGGGAACGCAACTCTCGAACTGGGGGGTGATACGCGCTTCAGAGCATCGCCGCGCGAGTGCTGTCGAAGCCGGAGGATTCTAGCTGGGCGTCGACTCGCTTGGCCAGCGATTTATCGGTTGCCGATGCAGTGGCACGGGGCCCGTGCGCGGTTAACGCGCCGCTTTCGTTAGACAGCTTCGTCTTCCTCGACGAGGCCGAGCGCGAGTTGCACCGTGCGGAACGAGCGCCGGTGATGCACCGTCACGCCTAGGCGCCGGATGGCCTCGTGGTGCTCGGGCGTGGAGTAGCCCTTGTGCCGCTCGAAGCCGTAGCCGGGAACCTTCGCGCCGAGCTCGACCATCAGCCGGTCACGCGTCACCTTGGCGATGATCGAGGCCGCGGCAATCGAGAGGCAGCGCGCGTCGCCCTTGACGACGGTACGCGATGGGCACTTGAGCTTCGGCGCGCGGTTGCCGTCGATGGCGACCATCTTCGGGGTCACGGTCAGCTGGCCGACGGCCTGCGCCATGGCCCACAGCGTCGCGCCGAGAATGTTCTGGCGGTCGATGCGCTTCACGTCCGCGATGCCGACGCCGACGATGGCGGTCGAGCGGATGCGCACGTAGAGAATTTCGCGCGTCTCCTCATCGAGCACCTTGCTATCGTTGATGCCGTCGGGAATGCGCTCGGGATCGAGGATGACGGCGGCGGCGACGACGGGGCCGGCCAGCGGTCCGCGGCCTGCCTCATCGACGCCGGCGACAGGTCCGCCGTGGAGCTGCAGCTCGGCAGCCTCGAGCTCGAAGGTCGGCAGCGGACGTGGCTCGGCATTTCCCATGGCGCGGCAGGTTTGCGCGCGTTGTGCCGCAAGTCAAAGACGGCGCGCCAAGGCGCTCTGGAAAACCTTCAGAAAAGCCGCATTTGTTGCCCGCTGAGCACGGGCGCGACGAAGAGGTCGGTGCGCAGCGGCTCACGATCCTCCCGGAACCCTAAGCGCTTCTTCGCCAGCCGGAAGCGCAGCCCGATCTGCCCGGCGTAAGGGCCACTGCCGCGTTGGCGCCCACCCCAATCGGAGACGTAGTCACGGCCCCCGTGCATCGATTGCAGGAGGTGGATGACACGCTCGGCGCGATCGGGGAACTCGGAGGCGAGCCACTCGCGGAACAGCGTCTTGATCTCGAGCGGCAGGCGCAAGAGCACGTAGCCAGCCGATACCGCGCCTGCCTCGCGCACGGCTTCCAGGATCGTCTCGATCTCGCTGTCGGTGATGGCGGGAATGATCGGCGCCACCATGGCGGTCGTCGGAACGCCGGCCTGGCTCAACAGGCGGATCGCCTCGATGCGTTTGGCGGGCGTTGCCGCGCGCGGCTCCATCACGCGCGCGATACGGCGATCGAGCGTCGTCACCGACAGCGCGACGTGCGCGAGCCCGCGCGCCGCCATGCGCGAGAGAATATCGATGTCGCGCAGCACCAACGCGGACTTGGTGACGATGCCGACGGGATGGGCGGTGCGCTCCAGCACCTCGAGGATCGAGCGCATGATGCGCCGCTCGCGCTCGATCGGCTGGTAGGGATCTGTGTTGGTCCCGATGGCAATCACCTCCGGCTTGTAGGAGGGATGCGCGAGCTCCTTCTCGAGCAGCGCCGCGGCGTTGGGCTTGGCGTAAAGCTTGGTTTCGAAGTCGAGGCCGGCCGAGTGGCCGAGGAAGCAGTGCTTGGGACGCGCGTAGCAATAGATGCAGCCATGCTCGCAGCCGCGATAGGGGTTTATCGAGCGGTCGAAGGAGATGTCGGGGCTGTCGTTGCGCGTGATGATGGTGCGCGCGGGCTCATCGTGGACCTCGGTCTTGAAGGCGTCGAGGTCGCCGAGCCCCTCCCAGCCGTCGTCGAACGCCTCGCGCCGCTCGGCCTCGAAGCGTCCCGTGTGGTTGGAGCACGCCCCGCGGCCGCGCCGGCGCTCGCCGTCGACGGTGTCTGACGCGCCGAATTCCCCCTCCAGCCGCTCCGTGCTCGATATTTTGCTGGCCAAGTCGGTGCTCTCCCGCGATGCGCGGGCCGACACTAACCGCGCGGTTCGAACAAAGCAAGAACATACTCCTGCTCTGTCAACACGTGGCCGATCGCCGTTGTTGCCCACGGCGCCTCCGTGGCAGAGAAGGCGCCATGATCTCCGTGGTGATCCCTACCCTCAACGCCGAGGCAACGCTTCCCGACACGTTGTCCGCGCTCGTCCCGGCGAGCGTCGATGGCCTCGTGCGCGAGGTCATCGTCGTCGATGCCGGCTCCAAGGACAGGACGCGCGAGATCGCAGACTGGGCGGGCGCGGATGTGATTGCGGCTGGCCCTGCACGCGGCGCCCAGCTCGCGGCAGGCGCCGCGCAGGCGCGGCAGCCATGGCTCCTGTTTCTCAACCCCGACACCGAGCTCGATCCAGGTTGGGAGCGGGAGGCGGCGCACTTCATGGAGAAGGTCGACAAGGATCCTTCGCGGACCGCGGCCGCCGCCGTCTTCCGCCTTGCTCTCGACGACGAGGGCTTTGCCCCGCGGCTGCTCGAGGGTTTGGCGCGGTTTCGCTTTGCCGTACTGTGCGCGCCCTACGCCGCTCAGGGGCTCCTCGTTCCGCGCCGGCTCTTTGAGGCCGTCGGCGGTTACCGCGACCTGCCCGCAGGTGAGGACGTCGATCTTGCCCGCCGTCTCGGCCGACGCCGCATAAAACTGCTGCGCACCCGCGCCGTATCGAGCGCTCGCAGCTACCGGGAGGAGGGCTATTTACGCCGCATCCTCTCCGATCAATTGAGCCTCGTACGCCACGCCTTCAGCGTTTCCCCCGCGCGCGCTCAGGAGCTGCCTACGCAGCGAACCGATCCTTGAAATGCGTTTTGCTCGCCAAGAGCCGCGGGTTTGTCGTATTTTCGCCGCCAGATTTGGGTGCTTTACTCGTCACTTGATGCAACGCTCCTGGGCTTAAGCGCACATTGGGCCCGATCCGAGGCTTGGGGATTAGCCAAGATTTGATTTCGGAGTGGAGGAAGCCAGGACGGCTCGGCGCGACGGTCGTACCATCGCATCGGTGGTGGTAAGCGTAGGGGTTTGAACCATGGTGCAGACGGCAATGCAGTATACGCCCGCGCAAGTGCTGCAGGCGGCGCGCAGGGCTGAAGCCGAGGGCAAGATGGACTATGCCCTCCAGTTCTACCGCCATCTCGTCGAGCAGCACGGCGCCACGCCGGAGGCGCAGGAGGCGCGCGAAGGATTGTTCCGCATCGCCGAGTGGCGGTGGGGCGAGGCGCGCATCGCAAGACGTCAAGAGGGGGCTCCAGCGGGCCAGTTCGCACCGGGTGCCGCCGCGAACCCGCCGCAGCCGCCGAAGTTCAACGAGCCTGCCGCACCGTCGGCCTTCGCTGGCGGCGCGCAGCAGCTTCCCCAGGCCGTCTCGCGCGAGACAGCCGGCGACGAGCTCGTGCCCTTGTTCAAGCCGCGCTATCGCGTGGCGAAGGTGATCGCATACGGCGTGAGCACGCTTGGCCTCCTGAATGTGCTCGCCGGCATCGCTCTGGCGGCGCTTGGGTTCGCGGGCTCGGTCGAACCCATTGCGGCCGTGGGCGTGTTTGGGTTCCCGATGGGCCTCGCGCTCGGTGTTCCGACTGTGCTGCTCGGTCTCGTGCTCTTGCTCGCCGGACAGCTCGCGGTCGCGGTGTTCGACAGCGCCAATGCCAACCTGGAGATGGCGGCAATCGAGCGCGGCCGGGCCAGCTTCTGATCCGCGACCTTAGAGCCGCGGCAGGATCTCGACGAGATTGCACGGCCTATGGCGGCTATCGAGCTGCCATTTGAGAATGCCGTCCCAAGCGTCCCTGCAGGCTCCGGGCGAGCCCGGCAGGCAGAACACATAAGTTCCCTTCGCCACGCCGCCGCAGGCGCGCGACTGGATGGTCGAGGTCTCGACCTGGGTGAAGGAAATCTGGTGGAAGATCACGGCGAAGCCTTCCATCTCCTTCTCGAACAGCGGCTTCACCGCTTCCGGCGTCACGTCCCGGCGCGTGAATCCCGTGCCCCCCGTGGTGATGATCACGTCGACGCCGGGATCGTCGATCCACCCCTGCACCTTGCCGCGTATCGCGCCGAGGTCGTCGGTGACGATGGCGCGCTCGGCAATCGCATGACCTGCGTTGGTGATCATGGAGACGAGAGTGTCGCCTGATTTGTCGGTCGCCTTGTCGCGCGTGTCCGAGACGGTGAGCACCGCAATGCGCAGCGGCTTGAAGGGATGGTTCTCGTCGAGCTTTGCCATGGCCTCATCGCGAGTTCTTGAGTGCTTCATTGACGGCGAGCAGATCGCGCCAAGCCATGCCCTTGGCGGCGGGTGTGCGCAAGAGGTAAGCCGGATGCAGCGTCGCCATGGCGCGCGCCTTATGCCCGCCGATCTCGACGTCGCGCCACTTGCCGCGCACCCGCATGATGCCGTCGGCCACGTCGAACAGATGCTTTGCCGCCGCCCCGCCGAGCGCGAGCACGACCTGCGGGGCGACGAGCGCCACCTGGCGCTCCAGAAACGGCCGGCAGGCGATGGCCTCCTGCGGTGTCGGCGTGCGGTTGCCCGGCGGGCGCCAGTAGACGATGTTGGTGATGTGCACGTCCGCCTCCGAGAGGCCGATCGCCGCCAGCATCTTGTCGAGCAGCATGCCGGCGCGGCCGACAAAGGGCTTTCCCTCGAGGTCCTCGTCGCGACCGGGCGCTTCCCCGACGATCATCAGCCGCGCCCGCTCGGCGCCGCGGTAGAAGCACAGGTTCTTGGCCGTCGCCTTGAGCCCGCAGCCCTCGAAGCGGCGCAGGATCGCCTCGAGCTCGGGCAGCGTTCGCGCAGCGGCGAGCTCCGAGCGCGAGCCGGCCTCGCCGGCAGGCGGCGGCGTGCCGGCGAACTGGCGCGGGGCGCGTGGCGCTAGCGCGGGCGGGGTGCTCGGACGCGTGCGCGGCGGCTCCGGGCGTGCAACCTCTTGCTTGTGCTCGACGTTCGCCGCGGGGAGCGCAAAGCCGGCGCCGGGCGGACGGGCGCCGCGCGCCAGCCAGTCGATGGGCTCGTCCTGGAGCGCGGCATCGACGCCCATGGCCTCGTACCAGGCGAGTAATTGCCCGGCGATGAGCGATCTGGTGTCACGTGAGGTCATTGCGGGGCACTCTAGCGCAGACGTTGCGAGCGTCCACCTCGCCTTCGAAGCGGCGTTTGTGCGCTTGACGCTGCGGCCGATAGCGACCTAATCGACCAGAAGCGCGAAGTCGAGGACAAGAAGAGATGGCGAGCGATGCGGTGGAGCTGCCCCCCCGAGAGGCGATGGAGTTCGACGTCGTCATCGTCGGGGCGGGGCCGGCGGGGCTCGCGGCCGCCATCCGCTTAAAGCAGCTTGCCGCCACTGCCGGCAAGGAGATCTCCGTCGTCGTTTTGGAGAAGGGCTCGGCCGTCGGCGCACATATCCTCTCCGGCGCCGTCATCGACCCCATCGGGTTGAACCGGCTCATTCCCGACTGGAAGGAGAAGAGCGCGCCGCTCGCGACTAAGGTCGCGAAGGACCGGTTCCTCGTGCTGACCAGGACGCGCTCAATTCCCCTCCCCAATCTCATGATGCCGCCGCTGATGAGCAATCACGGCAACTACATCGGCAGCCTCGGGGCGCTCACGGCCTGGCTTGGGGAGCAGGCGGCCGAGCTCGGCGTCGAAATCTATCCTGGGTTTGCCGCGGCGGAGGTGCTCTACGACGAGAACGGCGCCGTCGCCGGCGTCGCCACCGGCGACATGGGTGTCGGCCGCGACGGCAAGCCGACCGACAATTTCGTGCGCGGCATGGAGCTGCGCGGCAAGTACACGCTTTTGGCCGAGGGCGCGCGCGGCTCCTTGACGAAGCAGCTCATCGCCAAGTTCGATCTCGCCCGCGACCGTTGCCCGCAGAAGTTCGGCATCGGCGTCAAGGAGCTGTGGCAGGTTGCGCCCGACAAGCACCGTCCGGGGCTCGTGCAGCACACGTTCGGGTGGCCGCTCGATAGCCGCACCGGCGGCGGCTCGTTCCTCTATCACTACGGCGACAACCTCGTTGCCGTCGGCGCCGTCATCCACCTGAACTACGAGAACCCGTATCTGTCGCCGTTCGAGGAGTTCCAGCGCTTCAAGACGCATCCGGCGATCCGCCCTACCTTCGAAGGCGGCAAGCGCATTGGCTATGGCTCGCGCGCGCTGACCGAAGGCGGCTGGCAATCGATCCCCGAGCTGGTGATCCCCGGCGCGGCCCTCATCGGCTGCGCGGCCGGCTTCATGAATGTGCCGCGCATCAAGGGCAGCCACAACGCCATCCTTTCCGGCATCGCGGCGGCGGAAGCGGCTTTCGCGGCGATCGCGGCGGGCCGTGCGCACGACCGGCTTGATGCTTACGAGGAAGCCGTGCGCTCAGGCGATATCGCGCGCGATCTGAAGCCCGTGCGCAACGTCAAGCCGCTGTGGTCGCGGTTCGGCACTTGGCTCGGTGTCGCGCTGGGCGGCGTCGATATGTGGCTCAACACGATCATTCCGGGCATAGGGCTCGGCTTCACGCTGAAACACGGCAAGGCCGACTACGCGAGCCTGAAAAAGGCTGCCGACGCCAAGCCGATAGCCTATCCCAAGCCCGACGGCGTGTTGACCTTCGACCGCCTGACCAGCGTTTCGTTCTCGGGGACCAACCACGAGGAGAACCAGCCGGTTCACCTTAAGCTCAAGGATCCGACGATTCCGATCAGGGTGAACCTGCCCGAATGGGCCGAGCCCGCGCAGCGCTATTGCCCCGCCGCCGTCTACGAGGTCGTTATGGAGGCGGGCACCCCGCGCTTTCAGATCAATGCTCAGAATTGCGTCCACTGCAAAACGTGCGACATCAAGGATCCGAGCCAGAACATCACCTGGGTCTGCCCCGAAGGCGGCGGAGGCCCGAATTATGCGGGCATGTAGCGGAGCCGCGGCCGGCGAGCCGCAGGCAAAATTCACCTTCTCACCCGCTAAATTGCCGTTTCGACGTTGACGCGGGGCCAATGTCGCCAAAACGCCGCGTTATTTGCTAGGGTACTCGACTTCTGGGAATCAACAGGCTTCCACAAGGATCGGTCTGCATGCGAGCCCTCCTTCGCAACGTGCTGCTGACGGCGCTGGCCCTTTTCGCGCTCAGCGCCGCCAGCGTGACAGTTTCCCTCGCGGCCGGCGAGGCGACGGGAGAGGGCGAGCAGCTGCATTCGCTGCTCGGCAGCTACCTCGCTGCAAACTTTGCCAAGAACGAGAACGACCCCGACCACGCGGCGGCCTTCTATCGCGACGCGCTCTCGCAGGACCCGGGCAACGAAGTGCTGCTCGAGCAGGCCTTCCAGGCCGAAGCCTCCGAAGCAAATTGGGATCGCGCCGTCGGTCTCGCCGAGGAGCTCGTCGCCAAGGACGGCAACAACCGCATCGCGCACCTCGTTCTCGGCCTCAACCGCTTCAAGAGCGGCGACTATGCCAAGGCCGACAAGGAGTTCGAGGCTGCGAGCGATGGCCCCGTCGGCGAGCTGACGAGCGCGCTCGCCCGCGCCTGGAACGCGCTGGCCGCCGGCAACCCCGAGCAGGCCAAGAAGTATCTCGATATGCCCAAGCAGGCGGAGTGGGCGCAGATCTACCTCAACTTCCATCGCGCCCTGATCGCGGACATAGCCGGCAAGAAGGAGGAGGCCACCGCCGCCTACGAGCGCAGCTTCAAGCAGGAGAGCCCGACGCTCAGAATCCCGCTCGCCTATGCGCGGCACGCGGCGCGCGAAGGCGACCTCAAGCTCGCAAAGACGATCCTCGACGGTCAAACCGACAAGTCGCAAGACGAGCCGCACGTGCTCGTGCGCGAGTTGCGCGATGAGCTCGACAGCGGCAAAAAGGTCTCGCTCCTGATCAACACGCCGGCCGAGGGCATGGCGGAGGCGTTCTACGGGCTGGGCGAGCTCCTCACCGGCGAGGGCGGCGTCAATATGGGCGTCCTCTACCTGCAGATGGCGCTCTACGTCGTCCCCGACCACCCCTTTGCTCTGGCGACGCTGGCAAGCGCCTACGAATCCATGCGCCGCTACGACGACGCCATCGCCGTCTACGACCGCATTCCGAAGAGCACGGCGCTGCAGAGCGCCATCGAGATCCGCAAGGCCTTCGACCTCAATTCGCTCGACCGCGTGGACGAGGCCAAGGCGACGCTCGACAAGCTCGCGGCCGACAACCTCAAGGACATCAAGCCTCTCGATGCGCTCGGCAACATCATGCGCTCGCGCAAGCGCTACGCGGAGGCCGTCGACTACTACACCCGCGCAGCCGCGCTCCTGCCCAATCCGGCCAAGCGCCACTGGAGCCTGTTCTACTCGCGCGGCACCTCTTACGAGCGCTTGAAGAACTGGCCGGCCGCCGAGGCAGATTTGCAGAAGGCGCTGAAGCTCTATCCCGATCAGCCGCTGGCGCTCAATTACCTCGGCTACAGCTGGGTCGATCAGAACCGCAACCTGAAGCAGGGCATGGCGCTGATCGAGCGCGCGGTGGCGCTGAAGCCAGGCGACGGCTACATCGTCGACAGCCTCGGCTGGGCCCACTTCAAGCTCGGCAACTACAAGGATGCGGTGCGCTTCCTCGAGCGCGCGGTCGAGATCACGCCGCAGGACCCGGTGCTCAACGATCACCTCGGCGATGCGCTGTGGCGTGTCGGCCGCGAGCGCGAGGCCCGCTTCCAGTGGGACCAGGCGTTGACCCTCGACCCCGAGCCCGAGGACGCCGAGAAGATCAAGAAGAAGCTCGCGGAGGGTCTGCCCCCGACCGCCGAATCGCCGGCACACCGGGAGGCGCAGCGCAACGTGCACCTGAAGAAGCGCAAAGAGACGAAGCTCAACTCGCGACCGGTCGAGTAGCGGACTTAGGTCCGCGGCGGCCGGCGGCGCCTTCTGCCACGGCGCTCAAGCCATCCGCTCGAGGCGGCGCGCCGACATGCCGGCCATCACCGAAATTGCCCGCGCCAAGGTCAACCTGACGCTGAAGGTGCGCGGGCGCCGCGCGGACGGCTATCACCAGCTCGAAAGCCTCATCGCGTTCGCGACCGACCTCGGCGACATCCTGCGGTTCATTCCCGGCGAGGAGACGGGCTGCAGCGTGCACGGGCCCTTCGCCGGCGCCATCGAGGGCGACAATCTCATCGAGAAGGCGCTGCTGCGCCTCGCCGAGCAAGCACCGAACCTCCGGTTGGGCGAGGTCACGCTCGAGAAGTGCCTGCCCGTCGCTGCCGGTATCGGCGGCGGCTCCGCGGACGCGGCCGCGCTCCTGCGCGCGGTGCGCTTCGCCAACGGGTCACTGTCGGCGAGCGTCGATTGGAGCGGGATCGCGGCCTCGCTCGGGGCCGATGTGCCGGTGTGCCTGTTGAACCGGCCGGCGTTCGTGACGGGCGTCGGCGAGAAGGTCGTCGCTGTTCCCAACCTGCCAAGGATGCACGCCGTGCTCGTCAATGCGCTGACGCCGGCGCCGCTCGGCAAGACGCGGCGGGTGTTCGCCGCTCTCAACGTGCCCGCGGTGCCCGCGACGGCGGAGCCGGCAAAGCCACCCGGGCCCTTCCCGAACGCGCCAGCCCTCGTCGCGTACATGGCTGCGGAGGGCAACGATCTCTTGCCGGCGGCGATCGAGATCGAGCCCGCGATTGCCGAGGTGCGTGCCGCGCTCGCCGGATTGAGCAGTTGCAAGTTCGCCGGCCTCTCCGGCGCCGGGCCTACCTGCTACGGCATCTTCGCCAGCGCCGAGGCAGCGAGCGCCGCATGCGAAGCGTTGCGCGCCGCCCGCCCCCATTGGTGGGTCGCAGCTACGACGCTCGGGGGATAGGCGCCAGCGTCCTCAGCAGAAGAAGCAGTTGCGGCACGCGCTCGCGGCCTGCGCGATCTGCCCGCTCATGATCTTGGTGTACTCCGCGAGCTTCGTCTTGAAGCGCTCGCAGACCTCTTTCTTGTGCTCGGGCTCGCCGTGCAGCGTCTCCCACGCCTTGAGGTACTCCGCCTTTTTGGTGCGGAACGTGGAGAACACCTTGCGCAGAGCAGAGCCTTCGACGCATGCGCCCACCGCGCTCAAGGCGCGGCGCTGGAGATAGAGCTTGGTCCCGCAGAACTCCTGCAGCGCGTCGACGGTCGCGTACTCATCGACCATCTTCCACAGATCGGCCTGCTGGGCCTTGGTCATCGAGTCGAATCCGAGCTTCACGCGCTCGATCGCACCGGGCTCGGCGATGCTCGCGCCGGCGGCGAAGGCCGCCACGGCGAGCACAGCGGCGGCAAGCCAGTGCGAATGCCGGATTTTGAGCATTTCCCCCGTTCCGATTCTGTTTCGGTTGGCCTGAGTCTAAGCCGATAGGCAGGGGTCGCGCAATCACGCCCCTGTGGCCGAAAATCAATGCGTGCGATGGACGCAGAAGTCGATGACTTGCTCCATTGCGGCTTTCTCGCCCCGGTCGGGGAAGATAGCGAGCGCATCCCTGGCCACGGCGCCGAACGAGCGTGCCCGCTCGAACGTCGCCTCGATGGCCTTGTGGCGCCTCATGAGCCCCAACGCATGCTCGAGGTCGCCGGGCTCGATGTTGCCCTCGACGATCGTCTTCTTCCAGAACTCCCGCTCGCGGTCCGATCCCCGGCGGAACGAAAGAATGACCGGCAGCGTGATCTTGCCCTCGCGAAAATCATCGCCGACCGTCTTGCCGAGATGCGTACTGTCACCCGAATAGTCGAGCGCGTCGTCGACGAGCTGGAACGCAAGCCCGAGATTGCGGCCGTAGGATTTCAATGCCGCCTGCTCGGGCGCCGGACGATTGACGATGGCGGCGCCCACCTCGGCCGCGGCCGAAAACAGCGCCGCCGTCTTGGCATTTATGATGGCGAGGTACTCGTCCTCCGTCGTCGCCGTGTTCTTGGCGGCGGCAAGCTGCATCACCTCGCCTTCGGCAATGATTGCCGCCGCGTTGGAGAGGATCTTCAAGACCGGCAGCGAGCCGACGCCGACCAGCATGCGGAATGCCTGGCCGAGCAGGAAATCGCCGACGAGGACGCTCGCCTGGTTGCCCCAGATTATGCGCGCCGTCTTCTTACCGCGCCGCAGGGAGCTCTCGTCGACAACATCGTCGTGCAGCAGCGTCGCCGTATGCATGAACTCCACCGCCGCCGCCACGCGGATGTGCCCCTTGCCGGGGTAGTCGCAGAGCTTGGAGGCCGCGAGCGTGAGCATGGGGCGCAACCGCTTGCCGCCAGAGTCGATGAGGTGGTGGGCGAGCTGGGGTATGAGCTCGACCTCGGACACCGCCTTGTCGAGGATGATGCGGTTGATCCCCTCCATATCGGCGGCGACAAGGTCCATGAGCGGCTTCAGGTTTTCGGCCGGGCTGCGCGCGCCCTCGAGTGGTATGACTTGGCCCAAGGAGTTTTTCCGACGCTTATTGGTTGGCGGTGCTATAGCCTTGCTCGGCGCGGACTCTAAGCACAGATTGCCCCCGCTGCACGAGCACTTTCGAGCAACGTCCCATGCGTGAACTGGTCACCAGCAACGATCCCGTGCTTTTGAGCTACTTGCAGGTGCTGCTCAACGACGCCGGCATAGAGGTCAGCGTGTTCGACGGCAACATGAGCGCCGTGCAGGGGACGCTCATTGCCGTGCAGCAGCGCCTCGCGGTGGCGGAGGAGGATTGGGCGCAAGCGCGCCGGCTCCTCGACGAGGCCGGGCTCGGCCAATGGATCGTACAGTGAACGCCCCGAACCGCACCGCGGGCGATCGGCCGACGGACGACGCATTCCTCGGCGGCGCCCTCAACGTCCTGCAGCCGGCGAGCGGGTATCGCGCCGGGCTCGACGCGGTCATGCTTGCCGCTGCCGTCATGGCCGAAGGGCCGGCGCGCGTAGTGGACGTCGGCGCCGGCGTGGGCACGGCCGGACTATGTGTTGCCCGCCGCGTCGCCTCGGCCCGCGTCACGCTGTTCGAGAAAGAGCCGGCGCTGGTGCGCCTTGCCCGCGAGAACGTGGAGCGCAACGGCCTTGTCGACCGCGTGCGCGTGCTCGAGGGAGAGATCGGGCTTTCCTCCGAAACGGCAAAAGCCTCCGGATTGGAGCCTGAGAGCTTCGACCACGTGATCGCAAACCCCCCTTTTCACGATGCCGACGGCGGGACGCTGGCACCCGACCGGCTCAAGGCCGCCGCGCATGCCATGCCGGATCAGGGCCTCGAGCGCTGGGCCCGCTTCATGGCGCGCTTGGCGGTGCCCGGCGGCTCCATGACCGTGATTCACAAAGCAGAGGCGCTCTCGCGCCTGCTCGCCGCTTTCGAAGGCCGCTTCGGCACCCTGCAGATCTTGCCGCTGTACCCGCGCGCCTCGGCGCCCGCGCACCGCATCATCGTGGCGGGATGCAAAGGCAGCCGCGCAGCCCTGACGCTGTTGCCGGGATTCGTGCTGCACGGCGACGATGGCGCCTTCACGCCGCAGGCGCAGGCGATCCTGCGCGCAGGCGCCGCCCTGCCCATGGGGCGGGGCGCTGCGCTCTAGCCGCGGCTGCCAGCATGCCGTAAATGTCTCGGCCTGGCGCCCGCACTCGGCGCTGTGCCGCGCGGCCGCATCCCCTGAAGGTCCCTCAGAGCGAGGTTACGAGCGCATGTGGTTTTTCAACCGTGGTCCCGTCGTTCCCGTGCTGCGCTTCGACGGACCGATCGGCCTCGTCACCCCGCTGCGCCCCGGGCTTGCTATTGCCTCGTGCGCAACCGCGATCGAGCGGGCCTTCGAGATGTCGAAGCTGCCCTCGGTTGCCGTGGTCATCAACTCGCCCGGCGGCTCCGCCGTGCAATCGAGCCTCATCTTTCGCCGTATCCGTCAATTCGCCGACGAGACGAAGAAGACCGTGCACGTCTTCTGCGAGGATGTGGCAGCGTCCGGCGGCTACTATCTCGCTCTCGCGGGCGATGAGATCTATGCCGATGCCGCCTCGATCGTGGGCTCGATTGGCGTCATCTACTCAAGTTTCGGCTTCGTCGAGGCGATCGAGAAGCTCGGGATTACGCGGCGCGTTTATACCGCGGGTGCGGACAAGGGATCGCTCGACGCCTTCCGGCCCGAGCGCTTCGATGACGTTGAGCGCCTGAAGTCAATGCAGCGCGATGTGCACGACGTGTTCATCGGGATCGTCAAGGAGCGGCGCGCCGGACGGCTCAAGGGGTTGGACCAGGAGCTCTTTTCCGGCGCCTTCTGGTCGGCCACCAAGGCGCTGGAGTTGGGCCTCGTCGATGGCATCAGCGACGTGCGCGCCAAGATGCGCGAGCTCTACGGAAAGAAAGTGCGGCTGAAGGTCGTGCCCTTCGATCGCGGAGGCCTGCTGACACGCTTCCGGCGTTCCCCGCCGGCGGTTGGTTACGAGGATTTAACGCGCGGGCATCTTGCGTTCGCCGAGGATCTGATATCCGCTATCGAAGCTCGCGCGTTGTGGTCCCGGTACGGGCTGTGAGCCATCGAGATCCGGACGCCGCGCGTAACGAGGGAGTGTCGTCCATGCCCCAAGTCGTGGCCGCGGTACTCATCGGAGCCGGCATAGCCGCCGGCTTCAAATGGATTGCCAAGGAGATGGCGCGCGCCGCCGGCGAAGCACGTGTCGCCCAGGAGAAGACGGGGCGCCACAACGTCGGCATGGCCGCAAAGGACCTCGGCGCGCTCGAATGGGACGCCAAGAGCGGCGTCTATCGACCCGCCAACAAGCGCACCAGCTAGATTGATTTTTGTCAGCGCTTGGGCGCGTGCTCGTTGAGAAGCGAGCGCAGCATTCCCACGACGCGGGAGGCCGGTCCGCTGGCGTTCGCGCAGCACTGAATGTTGATGCGCGCGCCCTCGAACAGCAGGAAGACTTCATCCGCCAGAAGCTCGGGATCGGCGTAGTCGGCGTCGCGGAACAGCGCGACGAGCCGCTCGCGCTTGCGCGTCTTGTAGTCGTCGATGATCTTGCGCGCGGGGTGGTCGCTCTCGCGCAGCTCCACGGCAGCGTTGGCGATCGCGCAGCCGCGGTCGCCGCGATTGGCCAGCACGTCCTCCACGTACGCAACCCAGCCTTCGAGCTGCGCGTGCGGGTCGGCAGGGTGGTCGCGGGCGAGCCGCTCCCACAGCTCATCGCCTTCCTTGGCGAGTTGGTTAAGATAGGCGGCAATCAGCTCGTCCTTGGAACCGAAGTGCCGGTAGAGCGTCATCTTGTTGGTGGCGGCGGCCTCCGCGATCGCCTCGACGCCGACGGCGCGAATGCCGTGGCGGTAGAACAGCTCCCGGGCGGCAGCCAGTATGCGGTCGCGCGGCGGCAATATGGGCGCTGCGGGAGCCGGGTGGGGATGCATCCAATGGCCTCTTGACTGGGTGTTACCGGTCAGTATAGGAAGTTACCGCTCAGTAACACAGCGTGCGGGCATTGTCATGCCCCTCGTTTTGCACTGCGGCAGCGAGGGGAACTCCAATGCGCAAGGAAGTAGTGGCAACTATCAATGCCGGCCGAAGCGGCGGCGCGTCGGCCATTAAGCTCGAAACTCGGACTGCGCTGCCTCGCCCCGATCAGATGGTACTGCTCGCCCCCGGCGGCTAAGCCGCACAAGTCCGAACGCTGAATAGTCCTTCGCTCTTCCGATCTCAACGGTTCTCATGCGCCACCGGTCCAGCATCACCCGCTTTACCCACCTCTTGGCGCTCCCAGCCGTGCTGCTTTCCGCCGGATGCGGGCAGTCGCAGACCCAGGCGCAGAACGCCGCCGCCCCGCCGCCTCCGCAGGTCACCGTTTCCAAGCCGGTGAAGAAGCTCGTTTCCGAGCACGACGAGTACGTCGGCCGCTTCGTCGCCTACGACTACGTCGAGGTGCGCGCGCGCGTCTCCGGCTACCTGCAGACCATACATTTCACCGACGGCCAGCTCGTGAAAAAGGACGATCCCCTGTTCACGATCGACCCCCGTCCCTTCCAGGCTTCCCTCGATCAAGCGAAGGCGGCGGTCGAGCAGGCCAAGGCCAATCTAGCCTTCGCCGAGTCGGATCTTGCGCGCGGCGAGAGCTTGCGGGCCGGCACCACCATCACTCAGCAGGCGCTCGACCAGCGCCTGCAGGCCAAGCGCGTCGCCATGGCCGCCGTGGCCGCCCAGGAGGCGGCGGTCCGCCAGGCCGAGCTCGACCTGCAGTTTACCGAGCTCAAGGCGTCGATCTCCGGCCGCATCGGCGACCGCCGGGTTTCTGTCGGCAACCTCGTCACCGGCGGCACGGCCGGCAACACGACGCTGCTCGCCACCATCGCGTCGATCGACCCCATCCGCTTTGAGTTCACCATGGATGAGGGGTCCTACCTGCGCTACGTGCGGGCGGCCACCGAGGCGGGAGCGCACAGCGCCAACCGCGGCATGACGCTGCCGGCGCGGCTGAAGTTGCTCGATGAGGATGGCTTCACCCGCGAGGGCAAGATCGACTTCGTCGACAACGCCATCGACCGCTCATCCGGCACCATTCGCGGCCGCGCCGAGTTCGAGAACGCGGACGGGCGGCTGACGCCCGGCATGTTCGGCCGCATCCAGATCTCGGCGACCGCCCCGGCCGAAGCCTTGCTGGTGCCCGATACGGCGATCAGCACCGAGCAGGTGCGCAAGTTCGTCTACGTCGTCGGCAGCGACAACGTTGCCACGCCGAAATACGTGACGCTCGGGCAGGCAGTCGACGGCCTACGCGTGGTGAAGTCCGGCCTTGGCCCGGATGACCTGGTCATCGTCAACGGTCTGATGCGCGTCCGCCCAGGCGCCAAGGTCACCCCGGAGCAGCCCGCCACCGCCGACACCGGCGTCAAGGCCACCTCCTCCATTCAGAACTAGCGGCAGCGATGCGCATCTCGCACTTCTTCATTGACCGGCCCATCTTCGCCGCCGTGATCTCGGTCGTGTTCGTGATCGTCGGCGCGGTGTCGCTGTTCCGGCTGCCCATAGCCCAATACCCTGAGATCGCCCCGCCGGTCGTCAACGTCACCGGCCAGTATCCCGGCGCCAGCGCCGAGGTCGTCGCCGCGACCGTCGTCACCCCGCTCGAGCAGCAGATCAACGGCGTCGAGCGCATGCTCTACATCTCGTCGAACTCCACGGTCGACGGGCGCTTCACCATCTCGGTAACCTTCGATCTCGGCACCAACCTCGATATCGCTCAGGTTCAGGTGCAGAACCGCGTCTCCATCGCCCAGCCGCGGCTGCCGGCGGACGTGCGCAACATCGGCGTCACCGTGGCCAAGGCCTCGCCCGACCTGATGATGGTCGTGCACATGTACTCGCCGGACGAGTCACGCGACACGCTATTCATCTCCAACTACGCCACCATCAACGTCGTCGATACCTTGAGCCGCATCGAGGGCGTCGGCTCGATCACGGTGTTCGGCGGCCGCGACTACTCCATGCGCGTGTGGCTCGACCCCGACCGCCTGCAGTCGCTGGCGCTGACCGCCAGCGACGTGGTGAATGCCCTGCAGCGCCAGAACGTGCAGGTGGCCGCCGGCATCCTCAATCAGCCGCCGGTCGCCTCGCCGGGCGCCTTCCAGATTTCCGTGCAGACACTCGGGCGCCTTGTCGATCCCGACGAGTTCGGCAACATCGTCGTCAAGCAGAGCGAGACCTCCGTCGTTCGCCTGAAGGACGTCGCGCGCGTCGAGCTCGCCGCGCTCGATTACGGCGTGAACTCTTACCTCGACAAGAGTCCGGCGGTGGCGCTCGGCATCTTCCAGCTTCCCGGCAGCAATGCCATCGCCACCGCCAAGCAGATCAAGGCGACGATGGCGGAGCTGTCGAAGAGTTTCCCCGACGGCGTCAAGTACGACATCATCTACAACCCGACCGAATTCATCCAACAGTCGGTCGATGCCGTCACGCAGACGATCATCGAGGCGATCGTCCTCGTCGTGCTCGTCGTCATCCTGTTCCTGCAGACGTGGCGCGCGGCCATCATTCCGATCGTCGCCATCCCCGTGTCGCTGATCGGCACCTTCTTCCTCATGGGGGTGTTCGGGTTCTCGCTCAACAACCTGTCGCTGTTCGGCCTGGTGCTCGCCATCGGCATCGTCGTCGACGATGCCATCGTCGTGGTCGAGAACGTCGAGCGCAACATGGCGCGGGGCCTCTCGCCGCGGGAGGCGTCGTACCGCACCATGGAGGAGGTGGGCACCGCGCTCATCGCGATCGCGCTGGTGCTCACCGCGGTGTTCGTGCCCTCGGCGTTCATCACCGGCATCTCTGGCCAATTCTATCGCCAGTTCGCGCTGACCATCGCCGGCGCGACGATGATCTCGCTCATCGTCTCCCTCACTCTTTCGCCCGCCCTGTGCGCGCTGCTCTTGAAGCCGCACCACGAGATGCAGTCGAGGAGCTTGCTCCTGTGGCCGCTGCATACGTTCTTCCGCATCTTCAACTGGGGCTTCGACAAGCTTTCGCTCGGTTACGGGTGGCTTGCCGGCCGGGTCGTGCGCATAACCGTGCTCATGCTCATCGTTTACGTGGGCGTCATCGCCTACGGCATGAACGAGTTCCGCAAGACGCCGATCGGCTTCATCCCGCAGCTCGACGGCGGCTATCTCATCACGGTTACGCAGCTTCCCCCGGCCGCCTCGCTCGCCCGCACGGATGCCGTCAACCGCCGCGCCGTCGAGCTGGCGCTGGACACGCCCGGGGTCGCGCATGCGGCGAACTTCGTCGGCTTCTCCGGCGCCACGCGCACCAATGCGCCCAACGCCGGCGCGGTGTTCGTCGTGCTGAAGCCGTTCGAGGAGAGAGCGAAGGATCCGAAGTTGTCGGCGCAGGCCATCCAGGCGGCGCTGCTCGCCAAGTTCTCGACCATCCAGGACGCGCTCGTCCTCGTCGTCCTTCCGCCACCGGTGCGCGGCATCGGCAGCGCCGGCGGATTCCGCATGATGGTTCAGGACCGCGGCAGCAACGGACCTGCCGAGTTGCAGTCCGCCGTTTGGGCGATGATGGCGCGTGCCAATCAGACGCCCGGCCTCAAACAGGTGTTCTCGCTCTTCGAGAACTCGACTCCGCAGCTCTATCTCGACATCGATCGTGTCAAAGCGCAGATGCTCAACGTCAATGTCTCCGACGTGTTTACTGCGCTGCAGACGTATCTGGGGTCTTTCTACGTCAACGACTTCAATCTGCTCGGCCGCACGTTCCGCGTGACGGCGCAGGCCGATAGCCCCTACCGGCTGGAGCCGAGCGATGTCTTGAAGATCCGTGTGCGCAACTCCACCGGCGACACGGTGCCGCTCGGCTCGTTCACCACGGTCAGCGACATCTCCGGACCATCGCGCGTGCCCCGCTACAACCTCTACCCGGCCGCCGAGCTCGACGGACAAGCGGCGCCCGGCTACTCGCAGGGCGAGGCCATCGCCCTGATGGAAAAGCTTGCCGCCGAGGTACTGCCGCGCGGCTTCGGCTTTGAATGGACGGAGCTCGCGTTCCAGCAGGTACGCGCCGGGAACACGGCCGTGTTCGCCTTCGCCCTCGGCGTCGCCTTCGTGTTCCTCGTGCTCGCCGCCCAGTTCGAGAGCCTGACGCTGCCGCTCGCCATCATTCTCATCGTGCCGATGAGCCTCATTGCCTCCATCACCGGCGTCATCATGCGCGGCATGGACAACAACATCCTGACCCAGGTCGGCTTTGTCGTGCTCATTGGCCTGGCCGCCAAGAACGCCATTCTGATCGTCGAGTTCGCGCACCAGCTCGAGGATGCGGGGCGCGATAAGTATCAGGCTGCCGCCGAGGCCGCGCGGCTGCGCATGCGTCCCATCCTGATGACGTCGCTCGCGTTCATCCTGGGCGTCGTGCCGCTCGTGTGGGCCATCGGCGCGGGCGCGGAGCTGCGTCAGGCGCTCGGCACGGCGGTGTTCTCGGGCATGATCGGCGTCACCTTCTTCGGCCTCATCTTCACGCCGGTGTTCTACGTGACGTGCCGGTGGCTTGCGGGCATCGCCGCCCGCCGGCGCGGCGCGGCGTCCGGGCGGACGGCCAATCCGCAGCCGGCCGAGTAGGCGGCGCAGCGCGCTGCCCGCGGCCAAAATTGCCGCACCGCCGCCTGCCCCGAATGATTTGCCCAAGACGGCAAAACGTTTAGATGAGAGCGCGCGGGCTGGTGCCGGTCTCTGCGTCGGCCGTCGCCTTCCTGCGCTTCAAGGGCGCTAGGCCAACAGCATGCACCAAGCCATAACGGCGCCGTTCCGCCGCTACCCCAACTTCTCGCTGCTGCTGCTTGCGCGCTTCCTGTCTACGGTCGCCATGCTGGCGCAGGGCGTGACCTTGGGCTGGCAGGTCTACTCGATCGCGCGCGCCGACTACAGCGTGGAGCAGAGCTCGTTCCTCGTCGGCATGATCGGGCTCGTGCAGTTCCTGCCCATGTTCGCGCTCGTGCTGCTCGCGGGCGAGACGGCGGACCGCTACGACCGCCGCAAGATCCTCATCGGGTGCGCCACGCTGCAGGTGGTCTGCTCGAGCACGCTCGCGTTGCTGGCGACCCTGCATCAGCCGAGCCTGGTCGCGATCTTCGCCATGGCCGGAGTTTTCGGCGTCGGCCGCGCCTTCACCATGCCTGCGAGCGCGGCGCTGGGGCCCATGCTGGTGCCGCGCGAGATCCTGCCGCGCGCCATCGGCTGGAACACGCTCGCCATGCAGACGGGTATGGTGATCGGCCCATGGATCGGCGGCTTGTTGTGCGCAAGCTCGGTGCCGCTGTCCTACGCGGCTTCCGCCGCGCTCTACGTTATTGCCGGTATTGCCGTGTTCAACATCGGCGCCGACACCAAGCCGGCCCACAAGGGCGGCGAGCGGCTCAAGCTGATTGCGGAAGGGCTCGCCTATGTGTGGTCGAACAAGATCGTGTTCGGCGCCATCTCGCTCGATCTCTTCGCCGTGCTGCTCGGCGGCGTGACCGCTCTTCTCCCCGTCTACGCGCGCGATATCCTGCACATCGGGCCCGACGGCTTCGGGCTCCTGCGCTCCGGTCCGGCAATCGGCGGCGGCCTTATGGCGCTGACGCTCAGCCTGCGGCCGGTGCAGCGCGACGCCGGCTTCTGGATGCTCGTCTCGGTCGCGGCCTACGGATTTGCGACCGTCGTCTTTGCGGTGTCGACCATCGTCTGGCTGTCGATGCTGGCGCTCGCCGCGCTCGGCGCGGCGGACGCAGTCTCGGTGTTCGTGCGCCAGAGCCTCATCCAGATCGTGACGCCGGACCCCATGCGGGGCCGCGTGACGGCGGTCTCGAGCCTCTTTATCAGCGCGTCGAACGAGCTCGGCGAGTTCGAAAGCGGCGTGGCGGCGCGCATCCTGGGACCGGTGGGAGCGGCCGTCTTCGGCGGCGTCGGCTCGATCGTCCTGACGGGCCTGTGGGCAAAGCTCTTCCCCGAGCTGCGCGAAGCCCATCTTGCGACGGCGCGCAGCGAGGCCGCAAAGCCCGCTTGAGGCTGCTGCAGCGCGAGACGGCCAAGCCCAAACGCCGCGCTTTCACCACAATCGGGCTCTCATTCGAGAGGCCTCTTTCGCGCCTTGGGAGGCCTCTAAACTCGTGCTAGGCGTGGGGCGGGTGGCTGCAGGTGGCAAAGTTGGGGAGTACCCGGATGTCCTATTCAGCGTTGCGCATTGTCCCGATCTTCTTGGTGGTCGCGGCGGCCGTCGCCGTGGCGAAGACGAAGCCCGCACCGGATCCGGCGCCAACGCCGGTCGCGTTTACGGTCGACGACAAGGCCAATGCCCAGCTCGCGAAGAAAATGAATATCCCGGTGTACTTCGCGGTTCCCCGCACCGCCTACGTCGATCTTCCGCCTCTCAACAAGACCTCCGACAAGCTCGTCGACTTCAAGCACCCGGACGGCAAGTCGGCCCAAGGCGACGTGGGCCTGCGCCTCGTGGTTGCCAGCCGCTCCGGCCTCGCCAAGCGGCTCGCGCAAAGCGGGCTCGTGCAGACCGGCGATCTCCTGCTCTCGTTCCGCACCGAGTGGGGCGGCGCCGGCGCCTATCCTAACATCCAGATGGGCATCAGCCACACCGGTCTCGCGTACGTGAAGGACGGCTACGTCCACAACATCGATAACCCCTTGAGCAACGAGTACCTCGGCCCGCGCTCCGACCTCACGAGTGAGCACTACAGCACGCTCGACTACATCCACGTCATCCGTCCGCGCGGCCTCACCGATCAAGAGAAGGCGAACCTCGCCGCCTGGGCGAGCCTGCTCGCCTCCAAGTCGGGCAAGGTCTATCCGAGCCAGCTCAGCTTCAACCAGGACTACCAGGCGCCGAAGTACAAGCCGGGTCAGCCGCTCGACTTCGTCAAGCGCTTAGGCCAGATCGCGCTCGGCCAGAATCCGCCGGGCGGCCCGCTCGACCTCTACTGCTCGGAGTTCGCCTTCTCGCTCTTGTCGCTGCGCGATTGCGATCCCGCCAAGACGGCGGACGAGTTCAAGAGTGGCTGGGGGGTCCCAGCGTGCATCAAGACGCCCATGAAGCCCATGACGGCGACGGGCAACGTCGTACCCGGTTTCAGCCGCAGCTCCTACTCGGGTCTCGCCGACGGCCCGCTGTTGGTCATCGCTTCCATGAAGCTGCCCGATGACACGCGCAACAAGCTCCTGCACAGCATCTTCATTGAGAACCCGGCGGGGCTCTCGAAGATGAGCGTCGGCCACCGCGATCTCGCCAAGGCGATGCAGCCGAAGTTCGAGCCGCTTGAGCGCTACTATATCGGCATCACCGGCAAGCTTTGGCAGAGCTGGCGGGCGAAGCTGTTGGGCGTCGGCTTCAACTGGGCCGGCATCCCCGAGAACTATTCGCCGACCTCCTACCTGATCAACACCCTGCTGCCCAAGAACGACAGGTACCGCACCATGGACTACGTGGCCACGATCGTGATGCAGTGACGGCGATCGAGCCAGTACCCATTAGAGCGATCGCGGATGCTTGAGGTCCGCGATCGCGCCGCCGGCTCCCGCTGCGCCCGGCAAAGGCATCGTTTGATGGATCGCCGAAGCTTCCTGCTGGCCGGCCTCGCCGCGCCGTTCGCCCTGTCTCCGTTCGCTCTTGCCGGCGACGAGATCTACCTCGCCGACATGCACTTCCATCTTTTCTTTTTCGGCAGCCATACGCCAAAGACGAACCCGCTCGCAGCCACCATGGCCGCCGGTAACGTCAAGCTGCTCGCCTGGTCGCTCGTGGGCGATGTCCCCTGGATCAGGCCATCGGCGCAGGGCCTGAAGCAGATCGCCGAGCCCAAGCTCGGCGAGGCGCTCGACTGGTTCGAGAAGGACATCGCGCGCATCAAGGCGCACCTCGCCGAGCAGAACCTGAAGATCGTGCTGACGCCGCAGGACGTCGACGATGCGCTCAAAGGCCAGCCGCACGTGGTGCTGGCGGTGGAGGGCGCGAGCTTCGTCGATGCCGATCCGGGCCAGCTTGAGCGCGCCTACGAGTTGGGTGTCCGCCACCTTCAACTCGTCCACTACATCAAGAACCCGCTTTCGGACTTCCAGACGGAGAAGCCCGAGCACGACGGGCTCACCGAGCTTGGCAGAGAGGCCGTGCAGGAATGCAATCGGCTCGGCATCCTCGTCGATCTCGCCCACTGCTCGCCCGATGCCGTCTCCCAAGCGCTCGAGGCCTCCAAGGTGCCGGTCGTGTGGTCGCACAGCTCGGTGACGCGCAAGGGCAAGCCCGATTGGACGATGCCGGTCTGGAAGGCGCGCCAGTTGAGCCTCGAAGGCGCCAAGGCCATCGCGGACAAGGGCGGCGTCGTGGGGCTGTGGACCATGCGCTCCGACGTCGGCGGCGGCGTCGAAGCCTACGCCGCGCGGCTTGCCGAGATGGCCGACTGGCTGGGCGACGACCACGTCGGCTTCGGCACCGACACCAACGCCATCGTCAATCCCGCCATCTCCGGGTATGCCGATCTGCGCCAGGTGGTGCTGCTCTGGCAGGAGCGGGGCATGAGCCGCGACCGCATCCGCAAGATCGCGATCGAGAACTACGCCCGCGTCTTGAAGCAAGCGATGGACGGCCGCCAGGCTTAGCGATCGCCGCGCGTCTGCGGGGCGCGCACCGGGAAATCGAACTCCTCGTCCATGGCCGCACCGCGCTTCTGGAAGTGCCACCACTCGCGGGGATAGCTGCGAAATCCCTCCGCTGCCATGGCATCGACCAGCATCTGCCGGTTGTCCTGCGCCGCCTGCGGTATCCGCTCGGACGCCGTGTGGCTCTTGGTGCTGAAGCAATCGAACCCGGTGCCGAAGTCGAGGCTGTTGTCGGGGGCACGCTGCTCGGCAGCAGCATCACAGCGCACGGGCGGTTGGCTGGCGTCGAACTTCGGCACGGCCGAGCCAGCCGGCACGATGGTCAGGTCGACGGTATTGCCGCGCGAATGCGCGGAATGGGAGGCGATGAAGCCGCGCGCGAACAGCTCGCTCTTGTCGTAGTCGGGATAGTACTGCTGCTTCATCTTCTCATCGCCCTCGCGGCGCGACCAGCGCACGAAATCGCGGACACTCCGCGCGGGGCGGTAGCAATCGTAGACCTTCAAGGAATAGTTCTTCTTGAGCAGCGCATCCTCGACCTTCTTGAGAGACAGCGCCGTCTCGCGGGTGAGTATGCACTGGGGCGCGGCGTAGCCGTCGACGACGCGTCCGAGAAAATTGTTCTCGCTCGCATAGCGCATGTCCTGCTCGATGCGCGGGTCGATCTCGGAGAGGTATACGAACGGCGCGGGCAAATCCGATGCCGTCTCGGCAATGCTCGCCGGTGGCAGCATTGCAACCATCATGGCGGCCAGCGCCGTCCGTGAAAGATGGGCCATCTGATCGGTTCCCGCTCGTGCCCCACGCGTCTCATAGCCGATCGGATGCCATGGCCGCCACGGCCAAGGCGAACAGGTGACTTGGGGGCGCGAATGCGTATAGTGCGCCCTCCCGCAAAGAGCCGAGCGCCCCTTCGATGCCGACCAAGACCGCCGTCAAAGCCCCCGCCAAGTCCGATGCCGCGCCGCCTGCCGACCTGCAGCCTCAGCGCTCGTTCCAAGACCTCATCTTCGCCCTGCAGCGATTTTGGGCGGAGCAGGGCTGCGTGATCCTGCAGCCCTACGACATGGAGGTGGGCGCCGGCACCTTCCACCCGGCAACCGCACTGCGCGCACTCGGCCCCAAGCCCTGGAACGCGGCTTACGTACAACCCTCGCGCCGGCCCAAGGACGGCCGCTACGGCGAGAACCCGAACCGCGTGCAGCACTATTACCAGCTGCAGGTGATCATGAAGCCGGCGCCGGACGACATCCTCGACCTTTACCTCGAGAGCCTGCGCCGCATCGGACTGATGCCGGAATTGCACGACATACGCTTCGTCGAGGACGACTGGGAGAGCCCGACGCTCGGCGCCTGGGGGCTCGGCTGGGAGGTGTGGTGCGACGGCATGGAGGTGACGCAGTTCACCTACTTCCAGCAAGTCGGCGGCTTCGACTGCGAGGTCGTCTCCGCCGAGATCACGTACGGGCTCGAACGGCTTGCCATGTACGTGCAGGGCGTCGACCGGATCTTCGATCTGTCCTTCAACGGCCGCGAGGATAGCCGCAAGCTCACCTACGGCGACATCTTCCTGCAGGCGGAGCAGGAGTACTCGCGTTTCAATTTCGAGTATGCGGACACCCAGCTCCTGCTCCAGCACTTCAAGGACGCGGAGGCCGAGTGCGAGGCGCTTCGGAAGCAGGGCGACAAGGACGCCAAGCACGAGATGGCACTGCCGGCCTACGACCAGTGCATCAAGGCTTCGCACGTCTTCAATCTGCTGGACGCGCGCGGCGTCATCTCGGTGACCGAGCGGCAGAGCTACATCCTGCGTGTGCGCGAGCTTGCCAAGAAATGCTGCGCCGCCTGGCTCAAGACCGAGGGAGGGGGCGCATGATCTCGCCGACCATTTTGGGCGCGCTGATCGTGGCGATCCCGGCCGTCATCGTCGCCTATCTGGCGCTGTGGCGCCGCTACCGGCCCGTGTTCTGGTTCGCGCTCGCGCTCGTCACCGTGGGCCTCGGCTACCTCGATTTCGCCGGCGCGCTCGACGACATCGCCGACTTCGTGCTGGGCTATGGGCTGCCCGTCAAAGCGCCCTCGCCGTGAGCGCGGCCATCCGGCCCTCACAGGGGAGAGGGAAAGAAAACGGAGAACGTGACGCACTTTTTTCCTCCCCCCTTGAGGGGAGGAGGATGCGGCCCGCGCAAGCAGGCCGCGTCAGATGGGGGTAATTGCCTCAGCCCCTGCCTTTCACGTATGAGTTCGCCTCTTTGATCCGCGAGACGCCACATGCCTGAGCTGCTGCTCGAGCTTTTCTCCGAAGAGATCCCCGCCCGCCTGCAGGCGCGCGCGGCCGACGATTTGCGCCGCCTGCTGGTCGAAGGTCTCAAAGCGCGCGGGCTCGAGGTGGGCGAGGCCAAGAGCTTTGCGACGCCGCGGCGGCTCGCGCTCGTGATCGAGGACGTGCCGAAGAAATCTCCCGCCGTTTCCGAGGAGCGCAAGGGCCCGCGCGTCGGCGCGCCCGAGCAGGCTGTGCAAGGCTTCCTCAAGGCCGCGGGCTTGAAGTCGATCAAGGACGCAACCGTCGTCAGCGACGAGAAGAAGGGCGACTTTTACGTCGCCAAGATCGAGAAGCCGGGCCGCGCCGCGGCCGAGATCATCGCGGAAGCGCTGCGCGAGGTGATCCTCGCCTTCCCGTGGCCCAAGACCATGCGCGTCAACCGCAGGCTCGAGAACGGCGCCGAGCTGCGCTGGATCCGCCCGCTGCATGCGATCGTGCTGCTGCTCGACGGCAAGGTCGTGCCGTTCGAGATCGCCGGCATCAAGGCCGGCAACACCACGCGCGGCCACCGCTTCCACGGCAACGAGCCGTTCAAGGTCGAAGGCTTCGCCGACTACAAGAGGCAACTGAAGAGCCACAAGGTGATCCTCGACGCG
>DATIZL010000137.1:0-26382 GCA_035517115.1 Hyphomicrobium sp. | reverse complement strand
GACAAGTCGATCTCGCACCGCGCGCTCCTCCTCGGCGCGCTCGCCACCGGGGTGACGCGCATCCGCGGCCTGCTCGAGGCCGAGGACGTCATCAATACCGGGAAGGCGCTCAAAGCGCTCGGCGCGGAGGTGGATTGCGCGGGCCAGGAATGGCGCATCAAAGGGCGCGGCGTCGGCGGCTTGCGCCAGCCCGAGGGGACGCTCGACTTCGGCAACTCCGGCACCGGCACGCGCCTGATGCTGGGCGTCATCGCCGGGCACCCCATCACCGCGCGCCTGACGGGTGACGCCTCCTTGAGCCGGCGCCCCATGGGGCGCGTGCTCAATCCGCTGAAGCAGATGGGGCTAGAGGTCGAGGAGGACCGCGACTGCCTGCCGCTCACCGTGCGCGGCACCTCGAGCCTGGTGCCGATCGAGTACGAGCTGCCGGTCCCCTCGGCGCAGGTGAAGAGCGCGATCCTCCTCGCCGGGCTGCATGCGGCGGGCGAGACGACCGTCGTCGAGACCGAGCCGACGCGCGACCACACCGAGCGCATGCTGAGGTTTTTCGGCGCCTGGGTGCGCTCCATCACCAAGGACGGCCGCACGCGCATTACGGTGAGGGGCGACGCCGAGCTTACGGGCCGCGACGTGACGGTGCCGGGCGATCCGAGCTCGGCGGCGTTCGTGGCTGCGGCGGCGCTGCTGGTGCCTGGCTCCGACGTCACCATCGAAGGCGTGCTGACCAACTCCACGCGCATCGGCTTCTACCGCACGCTGCGCGAGATGGGCGGCAACGTCCACCTCCTCAACGAGCGCGAGGAAGGCGGCGAGCTCATCGCCGACATTCGCGTGCGCTTTTCGCGCTTGAAGGGCGTCACCGTGCCCGCGGCGCGCGCGCCCAGCATGATCGACGAGTACCCCATCCTCGCCGTCGTCGCCGCCTGCGCCGACGGTGTCACGCGCATGGAAGGCCTCGCCGAGCTGAAGGTGAAGGAGAGCGATCGGCTCGCCGCGACCGCCGCCGGTCTTGCGGCGAACGGCGCCATCGCGGAGGTGAGCGGCGACACGCTCACGGTCAGAGGCTCAGGCCGCGTGCGCGGCGGCGGCAGCGTCGAGACCCACCTCGATCATCGCATCGCCATGGCCTTCCTCACGCTCGGGCTCGCCGCCGAGCGGCCGGTGACGGTCGACGACACGACGATGGTGGCGACGAGCTTTCCGGAGTTTAACGCGCTGATGCAGGGGCTCGGCGCGAGCTTTGCCGAGGCCGATGTACGATGACGGCAGCGAAGAGATTCCCTCCCCCCTTGTGGGGCATGGGCAGGGAGGGGGGTATTGCAGAACGTTTGCCGACGAGGTTCCCCCCCACCCCTAACCCCTCCCCACCAGGGGGAGGGGAATAGCGCAGAGGGCGGCCGATGATCATCGCTATCGACGGTCCCGCCGCGTCGGGCAAGGGCACGCTCGCCAAGCGCATCGCCGCGCAGTGGGGGCTGCCGTGCCTCGACACCGGGCTGCTCTACCGGGCGGTGGCACGCGATGTCGCCGCGCGCGGATACCGACTGACGGATGCCTGGGCGGCGCTGACGGCCGCGCGCTCGCTCGACCCGCAAACGCTGCAGGATGCGAGCCTGCGCAGCCATGCGGCGGGCGAAGGGGCCTCGATCGTTGCCGGCATGCCGCACGTGCGCGCCGCGCTCCTCGACTACCAGCGGGCGTTCGCCAACCAGCCCGGAGGCGCCGTGCTCGACGGGCGCGACATCGGCACCGTGGTCTGCCCGCAAGCCGATGCCAAGATCTATGTGACCGCGCGGCCGCAGGTGCGGGCCTGGCGCCGCTTCATCGAGCGTCAGGCGCAGTCGGAATCCGCTACGTTCGATGCCGTGCTGGCGGACATCGAGCGCCGCGACGCCCGCGACGCCGGCCGCGAAAGCGCGCCCATGCGGCCTGCCCCCGACGCCGACTTGCTCGAGACCTCGGACTTGGATATAGAGGCGGCGTTCGAAGCCGCTGTCGGATTGATCAAGAGGAAGATCGGCCGATAGGGACGCCTAGTGGGCGTCCCAAATTTTTATCGGCGGGCATGGGCCCATCGCAGCGGCATCCGATCCAGCATTCGCAAGAGCCGGCAGGAAACTGTCCGACCACGTTGACCGTGGCGGAGAGTTTTGGCCGTCTGACCGTCATCCCTGCGGTGCCTTAGACAGGCATCGCGCAGCAACCGACAAACGCATTTAAGGAGTGCCGACCCACATGGCTCAAGCCGCCGCCCCGTCCAAGGAGTTCAGTCCCTCGCGCGACGAGTTCGCCGCGATGCTCGCCGAAAGCCTCGCCAAGGAGGACGTGTTCGAAGGGACCGTGGTCAAGGGCAAGATCGTCGGCATCGAGAAGGACCTCGCCGTGATCGACGTCGGCCTCAAGATGGAGGGCCGCGTGGCGCTGCGCGAGTTCGCGGTTGCCGGCAAGGCGCCCGACCTCAAGGTGGGCGACGAGGTCGAGGTTTACCTGGAGCGGGTCGAGAACGCGCTCGGCGAGGCGGTGCTGTCGCGTGACAAGGCGCGGCGCGAGGAGAGCTGGACGCGGCTCGAGAAGATGTTCGAGAAGAACGAGAAGGTGACCGGCGTCATCTTCAACAAGGTCAAGGGCGGTTTCACCGTCGACCTCGACGGCGCCGTGGCCTTCCTCCCCGGCAGCCAGGTCGACATCCGCCCGGTGCGCGACATCGGCCCGCTGATGCATCAGCCGCAGCAGTTCCAGATCCTCAAGATGGACCGCCGGCGCGGCAACATCGTCGTCTCGCGCCGCTCCGTTCTCGAGGAGACGCGCGCCGAGCAGCGCGCCGACATCGTCGCCCGCCTCGAGGAGGGCCAGGTGATCGACGGTCTCGTCAAGAACATCACCGACTACGGCGCCTTCATCGACCTCGGCGGCATCGACGGCCTCCTGCACGTCACCGACATGGCCTGGCGGCGCGTCAATCACCCCTCCGAGATACTGAACGTCGGCGACACGGTGAAGGTGCAGATCATCCGCATCAACCCGGAAACGCAGCGCATCTCGCTCGGCATGAAGCAGCTGCAGGCCGACCCGTGGCAGTCGATCGAGGCCAAGTACCCGGTCGGCGCGCGCGTCAAGGGTACCGTCACCAACATCGCCGACTACGGCGCCTTCGTGGAGCTGGAGCCCGGCGTCGAAGGCCTGATCCACGTCTCCGAGATGAGCTGGACCAAGAAGAACGTGCACCCCGGCAAGATCGTCTCCACGAGCCAACAGGTCGAGGTGCAGGTGCTCGAGGTCGATCCCAACAAGCGCCGTATCTCGCTCGGCTTGAAGCAGACGCAGGAGAACCCCTGGGAAGGCTTCCTCGCCGCGCATCCCAAGGGCTCGGTCGTCGAAGGCCCCATCCGCAACATCACCGAGTTCGGCCTCTTCATCGGCCTCGACGGCGGCGTCGACGGCATGGTGCACCTGTCCGACCTCGACTGGTCGCGCGCGGGCGACGAGGCGATCAAGGACTTCAAGAAGGGCGACACCGTCAAGGCGGTGGTGCTCGACGTCGACAGCCAGAAGGAGCGCATCTCGCTCGGCATCAAGCAGCTGTCGGGCGACCCGATCGACACCATCTCGCGCTACAAGAAGGGCGACGCGGTGACGTGCACGGTCGTCGCCGTCCAGGAGAACGGCATCGAGGTCAAGATCGGCGACAGCGAGCTCACCACCTTCGTCAAGCGCTCCGACCTCTCGCGCGACCGCTCTGAGCAGCGGCCCGAGCGCTTCAACGTGGGCGACAAGGTCGATGCCGCCATCACCAGCGTCGACAAGGCCTCGCGCCGCGTCTCCGTCTCCATCAAGGCGCTGGAGATCGCCGAGGAGAAGCAGGCGGTGGCACAGTACGGGTCCTCGGACTCGGGCGCCTCGCTCGGCGACATCTTCAAGGCGGCGATCAAGAAGCGCGCCGACGGCGAGGGCGGCGACGAGCAGGAGTCGGAGAAGGAGTAGGCACGGGGCAAGCTTAGCACGGCGGAGCGGGCTCCGCCGCGCTGACGGCTCGCAAAGGTCTGCACGCACGTTCGCTTGAAGGTTGTTGCGGCCTTGCCTAACGTTGCGATCCTGTTTTGCTTTTCGGCGAGCGAGCACGATGACCACTGAAGTCGATGCCGTTGTCGAACGCCGCCGTCTGCGGCGCCGCCTCACGATTTGGCGCGGGCTTGCGATCACCGGCATCGTGGTGGCGCTCTTCGCGTTCGGTGCGGCCGGCGATCGCCTGTCCGATCAGTTCGGAACGAAACACATCGCGCGCGTTGCGGTCGAAGGCACCATCCTCGAGAGCCGCGACCAGCTCCAGCTCTTGAAGCGCATCGCCGACGCCAAGAACGTCAAGGCCGTGCTCGTGTTCGTGAACAGCCCCGGCGGCACCACCACCGGCGGAGAGGCGCTGTTCTCCGCGCTGCGCGAGCTCGCCAAGAAGAAGCCCGTCGTCGCGCAGTTCGGCACGGTCGCCGCCTCCGCCGGCTATATCGTGGGCTTGGGGGCCGACCATATCGTCTCGCGCGAGAACACGATCACCGGCTCGGTCGGCGTGCTCATCCAGTGGCCGGAAGTCTCGCAGATGCTCGACAAGATCGGCGTCAAGGTGAACGAGATCAAGAGCGGCGACCTGAAGGCCGTCCCCTCGCCCTTCGAGCCGCTCAACGAGGAGGGCGCCAAGGTCACGAAATCGATGATCGACGAGGGCTTCCACTGGTTCCTGTCGCTCGTCGAGAAGCGCCGCCACATCAAGCCGGACCAGATTCCGGGGCTGGCGCAGGGCCGCGTCTTCACGGGCCGAGAGGCGCTGGAACTCAAGCTTGTCGACGAGATCGGCGGCGAGGACCAGGCCGTCGATTGGCTGCGCAGCACCCGCAACATCGACAAGAGCCTCAAGGTCGTCGACTGGAAGCCCGACACGTCGGCCTCTTTTGGTCTTTTCAGCCAGATCAGCGAGATCGCGGGGCAGCTGTTGGGGCAATCCTGGCTGGGTACGGCCCTCGTCCGCGACCCCCATCTTTCAACGCTTGGCCTTGACGGCCTCGTATCCGTTTGGCACCCTGCGGAAAATTAAGAGATTACAGTCATTTGCTGCGGGGCTGGCAATGATAAAATCCGAACTGATCCATAAGATCGCGAATGCGAATCCTCATCTTTATCATCGTGATGTGGAGCGTATCGTGAAGGTGGTGTTCGACGAGATCGTCGAGGCGCTGTCGAGGGGAGACCGCGTGGAATTACGCGGGTTTGGCGCCTTTACCGTGAAGCACCGGGCCGCGCGGCAGGGGCGCAATCCACGCACGGGTAAGGCCGTTGCGGTAGAGGAAAAGTTCGTGCCCTTCTTCAAGACGGGCAAGGAGCTGCGCGAGCGGCTCAACCGTACCAAGGAAAACCACTAGCCGAGGCTCCCCCACGTGCTGCGGCGCATAGTCTGGCTTCTGATCGCGCTGCCCGCAGGGCTGCTGCTCGTCACCTTGGCGGTCGTCAACCGCCACGAGGTGCGGCTGGTGCTCGACCCGTTCGAGCCGGAGACGCCGGTCGTGTCGCTCGCGCTGCCGTTCTACATCTACCTGTTCGCCGCGCTGCTGGTGGGCGTCGTTCTCGGGGGGCTGGCGGTGTGGATCTCGCAGGGCCGCTGGCGGCGGAGCGCGCGCATGCATGGAAAGTCTGCCGCGCGATGGCACGCGGAAGCCGATCGCCTGACGCGCGAGCGCGACGCGCAGGCGGCAGTGCGGCCCAAGCAGCTCGCCGTCTCTCGCTCGTGACCGGCGGCAATCGCGGGCTCTCGCGCATCGCAGCCCAAACGGCGCGTGCCTCAACCTCGTGAACTCGATGACGGTCGAAGTGAAAATCTGCGGGCTTAAGACCGAGGCGGCGCTCGATGCTGCGCTTGCGGCAGGCGCCGACTACGTCGGACTCGTGTTCTGCACGAAAAGCCCCCGCAACCTCGATCTTGCGACGGCGCGCCAACTCGCGGAGCGCGCGCGCGGCCGCGCCAAGATCGTGGCCCTTCTCGTCGATCCCGACGATAAGCAGCTGCAGGACGTGGTCGCGGCGGTCGCGCCCGACATTATCCAGCTGCACGGCAGCGAGACGCCTGAGCGCGTCGCCGAGGTCGCAAAGCGCTTCGGGCGGCCCGTCTTGAAGGCGGTGAAGGTGGCAATCGCGGACGATGCGCTCGCCGCGCTCGCCTACGCCGGCAAGGCCGACCGCATCCTGTTCGACGCCAAGGCGCCGGAAGGGCGCGCCGGAGCGCTGCCCGGCGGCAACGGGCTGGCGTTCGACTGGCAGGCGCTCGCCGGGGTACGCGGCAAGCTCGATTACATGCTGGCGGGCGGGCTGACACCGGCGAATGTCGGGGAGGCGATCCGGCTCACGGGCGCCAAGGCGGTCGATGTCTCTTCCGGGGTCGAGAGCCGTCCCGGCGAAAAGGACCCCGAGCTGATCCGTCGCTTCCTTCGCGCGGCAAAGACCGCTAGAGAGGCGCAGTGAGGGCGGCCGAGCAAAAGAGCATGACGCCCAAAGGTACGGCAGACATGGCGACGGCAGGACAAATGGCGAAGGACGTCAAGCTCAACACGTTCCGCGGCGGACCGGACGAGCGGGGGCATTTCGGCATCTTCGGCGGCCGCTTCGTCGCCGAAACACTGATGCCGCTCATTCTCGATCTGGAGCGTGCCTACGACGAAGCTAAGGCCGACCCCAAGTTCCACGCCGAGCTCGAGCACCTGAACACGCACTACGCGGGGCGTCCGAGCCCGCTCTATTTCGCCGAGCGGCTGACCGAGCATCTTCGTCAAGCGTCCGCTGCCTCCGGCGGCGCGGGCGGCGCCAAAGTCTACTTCAAGCGCGACGAGCTCAATCACACGGGCAGTCACAAGATCAACAACTGCCTGGGCCAGATCCTGCTCGCCCGCCGCATGGGCAAGACGCGCATCATCGCCGAGACGGGCGCCGGCCAGCATGGCGTCGCCGTCGCCACCGTGTGCGCGCGCTTCGGGCTCCCGTGCGAGATTTTCATGGGCAAGACCGACGTCGAGCGCCAAAAGCCCAACGTGTTCCGCATGAAGCTCCTGGGCGCCAAGGTCAACCCGGTGACGAGCGGCGCCGGCACCCTGAAGGACGCCATGAACGAGGCGTTGCGCGACTGGGTGACGAACGTGCGCGACACCTACTACATCATCGGCACGGTGGCGGGGCCGCACCCCTATCCGGCGATGGTGCGCGACTTCCAGTCGGTGATCGGCAAGGAGGTGCGCGAGCAGATGATGGCGGCGGAGGGGCGCTTGCCCGATACGCTCGTTGCCTGCATCGGTGGCGGCTCCAACGCCATGGGGCTGTTCCACCCGTTCCTCGATGACGAGAGCGTCGCCATCTACGGCGTGGAGGCCGGAGGCCACGGGCTCGACGTGCCGAACGGGCATGCGGCATCCATGAATGGGGGACGCCCCGGCGTGCTGCACGGCAACCGGACGTATCTCTTGCAGGATGACGACGGGCAGATCCTCGAGGGTCACTCGATCTCGGCCGGCCTCGACTATCCCGGCGTCGGACCCGAGCACTCCTGGCTCAAGGACACGGGCCGCGTCACCTACGTGGCCGCAACCGACAAGGAGGCGCTCGACGCCTTCCAGCTTTGCACCAAGCTCGAGGGCATCATCCCCGCGCTCGAGCCCTCGCATGCGCTCGCCTACGTCAAGAAGCTCGCGCCGAAATTGCCCAAGGACAACCTGCTTGTCATGAACATGTGCGGGCGCGGCGACAAGGACATCTTCGCCGTCGCGGGCTACCTCGGGATGCAGATGTGAAGGGAGGAGCTAGGCAATAGGCAATAGGCACTAGGCGGGAAGGTGCGCTATCGTCGCCACCACTGCACATTGCCTCTTGCCTACTGCCTTCATCGCATGACCATAGAGACCCGCATCGATCGCCGCTTTGCCAAGCTCAAGCAGGAGGGCCGCGCCGGCCTCGTCACCTTCATCACTGCGGGCGATCCCGATCTTGAGACCTCGAGGAAGATCCTGCTCGGCCTGCCCAAGGCCGGCGCCGATTTGATCGAGCTCGGCATGCCGTTCTCCGACCCGATGGCCGACGGCCCCGCCATCCAGGCGTCCTCGCTGCGCGCTTTGAAGGGCGGCCACAAGATGCGCAAGACGCTCGGGCTCGTCGCCGAGTTCCGCAAGATGGATCAGGAGACCCCCATTATTCTCATGGGGTACTACAATCCGATCTACGTCTACCCCAACGACAAGTTCCTGCAGGATGCCGTGGCCGCCGGAGTGGACGGGCTCATCGTCGTCGATTTGCCGCCGGAGGCCGACGAGGAGCTCTGCCTGCCGGCCGCCAAGCTCGGCCTCAACTTCATCCGGCTGTCGACGCCCACGACCGACGCCAAGCGCCTGCCCGCCGTGCTGCGCAATACCTCGGGCTTCCTCTATTACGTATCCATTACCGGCATCACCGGAACCGCGAGCGCCGATGTTAACGCCGTTCACACACACGTTCGGCAGATTAAAAAGGCCACTAGCCTTCCTATTGCCGTCGGTTTCGGCGTAAAAAGCGGGCCGCAAGCCAAGGCGCTCGCGGAGGTCGCCGACGCCGTCGTCGTCGGGTCGGCCTTGGTCGGCGTGATTGAGCGGAGCCTGGGCGCAAACGGGAGCTCCACTAGCAAGACGGTGCCGTCTGTCCTAGACTTGGTGCAGTCCCTTGCTGGAGCCCTGCGGGCAGCTTGAAAGCGCCGTTTTGCGGGCGGATCGCGGCTTGATTTGCTGCGATGCGGGAAAGCGACCATATTAGGGACCCCGCGGTTCCATATGCTACTTTCGAGCCGCGACCTTTGTGGCTCAGAAGCGCCGCTGCAGAGCCGGCCAGCTGGTGAGAGGCCAAAAGAGCGTGAATTGGATCAACAACGTCGTCCGCCCAAAGATCCGCAGCTTCCTGACGACGAAGCGCGAGGTGCCGGACAATATGTGGGTCAAGTGTCCGGAGACGGGCCAGATGGTCTTCTACAAGGACCTCGAGGCAAACCAGTTCGTCGTCCCCGGCTCCAACTACCACATGAAGATGGCGTCGGATTTGCGCCTCGCTCAACTGTTCGACAACGGCGAATATCAGCAGATCTCCGTTCCCGCCGTTCCCCACGATCCCCTCAAATTCCGTGACAGCCGCCGCTACTCCGAGCGCCTGCGCGACGCCAAGGCCGCCACCAACCTCGACGACGCCATCCTCGTCGGCGAGGGCACGCTCGATGGCTTGGAGATCGTCGCCGCCGCGCAGGACTTCCGCTTCATGGCGGGCTCGCTCGGCATGGCCGCGGGCGAAGCCGTCATTACCGGCATGATGCGCGCGGTCGAGAAGAAGACGCCCTTCATCCTGTTTGCCGCCTCGGGCGGCGCGCGCATGCAGGAAGGCATCCTGTCGCTGATGCAGATGCCGCGCACGACGATCGCCGTGCAGAGCATGCGCGAAGCAGGCCTGCCCTACATCGTCGTGCTCACCGATCCGACGACGGGCGGTGTCACCGCGTCCTACGCCATGCTGGGCGATATCCACATTGCCGAGCCGGGCGCGCTCATCTGCTTTGCCGGCCCGCGCGTCATTCAGCAGACGATCCGCGAGCAGCTGCCCGAGGGCTTCCAGCGCGCCGAGTATCTGCTCGCGCACGGCATGATCGACATGGTGGTCCACCGCCACCAGATGCGCGAGACGCTGAGCCGCATCTGCCACCTGATGATGGTGAAGTTCGCTGCCCCGAAGGGTGCCGAGTACGGCAAGGGCAAGGGCCTCAACGGCAAGCATTATCTCAACGGCAAACCCGTCGATCCCCAGCTCATCGAAGCCGTGGCGCGGGTGCCGTCGCAGACGCCGATCGAGCCGGAGATCCTCGGTCCCGAGGAGCGCTTCGACTCTTCACGGATCGACGCGCGCGAGAAGTCGCGCAAGGACGAAGGGCCGCCGACCGGGCGTCCGCACTCTAAGGATGGAAAGCATCCTTGAGCTGGGGCGGCCCGCGCCATTTCTCCCGTTGCACGCTGAAAGCTTTCGAAGATCCTCTCAGAACATTAGCAAGCCAATTGGCCCGCAGCGGCGGCATCGATCCGGCGCAGGCCTACTCGCAAACACGTAAGTCAACATGACAGGCGACAGGAGAAGGGCCGACACGCCAGCGAGCGCACAGCTCCTCGCCGAATTGAAGCTGTTGCACCCGCTGCTGATCGATCTATCGCTGGGGCGGGTCGAGCGCTTGCTCGCCAAGCTCGGCGATCCGCATAGGCGCCTGCCGCCGTGCGTCCACGTCGCCGGAACCAATGGCAAAGGCTCGGTCACCGCCTACCTCAAGGCGATGCTGCAGGCGGCGGGCGCGGGCGTGCACGTCTATACCTCGCCCCACCTCGTACGCTTCCACGAGCGCATCGAGCTCGCGGGGCCCGACGGCAAGGCGCACGCGATCGGCGAGGAGCAGCTCGTCGACGTGCTGACGCGCACGCAGGCCCTCAACGGCAGCGACGACATCACCCAGTTTGAGATCACCACGGCGGCGGCTTTTCTCGCTTTCTCCGAGCAGCCAGCCGACGTGCTCCTGCTCGAGGTGGGGCTCGGCGGCCGGCTCGACGCGACAAACGTTATCGACAGCCCCGCGCTCTCGGTCATCACGCCCATCTCCATGGACCACGCCGAGAAGCTCGGCGCCACGCTCGCAAAGATCGCCTACGAGAAGGCCGGCATTCTGCGTCGCGGTGTGCCCGCGGTCGTCGCGCAGCAGGAGCCGGAGGCGGAGGACGTGATCCGCGCGGAAGCGATGAAGCGCGGCGCCCCGCTCGTCATTTGGGGCGAGCAGTTCGACGCTTACGAGCAGCGCGGCCGTCTCGTGGTGCAATCGGAGGCGCAGCTCCTCGACCTGCCGCTGCCGGTGCTCATCGGACGCCACCAGATCGTCAACGCCGGCACCGCCGTTGCGGCCGCGATCGAGCTGCGCGCGCGGCTCCCGGACCTCGCGCTCGACGAGACCGCAATCGAGACGGGGTTGACGACCGCGCGCTGGCCGGCGCGCATGCAGCGGCTGGATAGCGGCCCGCTGCCGTCGCTTCTAAAACCCGGCTCGGAGCTGTGGCTCGACGGCGGCCACAACCCGGCGGCGGGGCGCGCGCTCGCACAGACGCTTGCCGATCTGGAAGAGCGCTCGCCCAAGCCGGTGCATTTGATCGTCGGCATGATGGGCTTGAAGGATTCGACGGGCTTCCTCGCGCCCTTCCGCGGGCTTGCACGCCACGTCGTGACAGTGCCAATTCCGGGCGCGCACGAGGCCCCCCATGCGCCCGAGGCGCTGGCCGAGACGGCGCGCAAGGTCGGCCTCGAGGCCGAGTGGACGACGGACGTGGAGAGCGCCTTGAAGCGCTGCGAGAAGCTCGAGCCGGGGGGAAAGCGCATCCTCATCTGCGGCTCGCTCTACCTCGCCGGGCGCGTGCTGGCGCTGCAGGAGGGCGTCGAGCCGCAAGCGAACTGAGCGACCCCCAACACAAACACAAAGGCCCTGGGCCAAGCCCAGGGCCTCTCGAATTTCAGGAGGCTCGGCTCAGGCGACGTTCGCCGAGTTGATCCAGTCCTCGAGCTTCTTCTTCTGCACCAGGGCGCCGGTATGCTGCGCAGCGACCTGGCCGTTCTTGAACAGAATCAGTGTCGGCATGGCGCGGATGCCGTATTTGCCGGTCACCGTCGGATTCTGGTCGACGTCGAGCTTTACGACCTTGACCTTGCCGCGCATCTCGGTGGCGATTTGCTCAAGGGCCGGGGCCATGGCCTTGCACGGCCCGCACCACTCGGCAAAAAAGTCCACGAGAACGGGTTCCGTGGACTTCAAGACCTCCTGCTCGAAGGTGCTGTCGGACACTGCATTGGCCATATGGACGGTCTCCTTGAGAAATGTGCGGGCGCGCGTTGTCGAGCGGAAAGTTAGGAATGGCCCTCGCCAGCGTCAAGGCGACTTAGCTCAAGGTCGAAGAGGCGTAATGAATAGTGATCGAGCACCTCGCTCGGCACTTGCATGATTCGCGGCCCCTCGGTCCAGAGAAGTGCCGCCCGCACGGTCCGCCCCGGGTAGATCTCGGCAAGCGCGAGGCGATACGCCGCAAGCTGGAGAAGGTAAGCGGGGGCAACGGCTTCGACCTGCCTTGGGGGCGGGCGGTTGGTCTTGTAGTCGACGATCAGGACCTCCTTGCCGAGGTCCACGAGCCGGTCGATCTGGCCGACGAGCTTTACGGCCGCACCCTTCGCCTTGGGGTTGGGGAGCAGCGCCACCACCGGAACCTCGGCACGGCTCTGCGGGCCGAACAGGGGGGCGAACTCGGGTGCGGTCAGAATCGCCAGCGTCTCCCGCACGATGCCGGCCCTCGCCGCCGGCGCCAGCGCCACCCCTCGCCGCGCGATGAAGCCCTCGGCCGCCTGGCTCCAACCCTGCTGAGGCAACTCGGGCAAGTACTGCAGAAGCGCATGCGTGAGAGTGCCGCGCAGGAAGCGGCCGTCCTCGCCGAGCGCGGGGGAGAGGACCGGCGGCTCGGCAAGCTCGCGCGGCCGCCCGGAGCGCGCGAGCGGCTCGCCCGATTCGTCAGGCGCGTAGGCCTCGAGGCGCGAGGGCGCGAGGGGGATGGCGATGGTCGGCTCCCGGGGCGCGGCGCGCGTCGCCCAGGCGGGAAGCGGCGCGGGCGCGCTGTCGTCGGCCAGACGCTCCTTGCCGGTCTTTGGATCGGTGGATTGCGGCTCGATTAAGCGCCACACCTTGCCGCCGTCGGGCGCCGTGGCATCGGCAAGCGTAGGCGCGAGCGCCTCGAGCACGAGATTGTACCAGCAGCCGTCGGGCCGCGCCTTCTTGCCCTGGAAGCCGGCCACGTACAGCCGGTCGCGCGCGCGCGTCATAGCCACGTAGAGCAGGCGGTGGCGCTCCTCGGCCTCGAGCGCGGCGCGCATGCGGGAAGCACTCTGAATGGCCGCGTGCACCGACGTACCCTTGACCCTCCAGACGAAGGGCATCGCGACGCCTTCAGGCAGCGTCACGTCCGGCAGGTCGAGCAGGGAAGAGGAGCCGCCGGAGGCGGTCGAGCACGTATCGGGCAGAAACACGATGGGCGCCTCGAGACCCTTGGCGCCGTGTACGGTCATCACCCGCACCTCGTTGCGGCCGTGCTCCATATCGCGCTTCACCTCGGCGTCGGTCTCGCGCAGGTAGGTGAGGAATCCGGTCAGCGACGGCGGCGCGCGGTCGTCGTAGGAGAGCGCGAGGTTCAAGAACTCATCGAGCGGGTCGGCGGCCTCGGGCCCGAGGCGCGCGAGGAACCTCGCGCGCGCGCCTTCGCGGTCGAGGATCGAGGCGAAGAACTCGAAGGGCGGCGCGTAGTCGGCGCGCGAGCGCCAGCGCTTCAGCGTCTCGGCCGCCGCGCGATAGTGCGGCTGTGCGTCCACATGCGCGATGAGAGAGGACCACAGCGTCCCCTTGCGGGTGGCGGCAAGCGCAAGCAGATCGTCGTCGTTGAAGCCGAAGAGCGGGCTCTTCAAGACCTCGGCCAGCGCCAGGTCGTCCTCGGGCAGCGTGAGGAAGTCGCCGAGCGACATGAGGTCCTCGACTGCGATCTGGTCGGAGAGACGCAGCCGGTCGGCGCCGGCGACGGGGATCTCGCGCGCCTTGAGCGCGGCCACCATCGGCGCCGCAAACGGCCGGCGTTTGCGCAGAAGGATGAGGACATCGCCGGGGCGGATCGGCCGGTCCTCGGAGGCGAGCCGCTCGCCGTTGTCGAGCCAGTGCTTGATCGTGGCGGCGATGCGCTCGGCGAGGCGCACCTCGGGCGCGCGCGGCGCCTCCTCCTCGAGCGGAGACCAGGCATCGGCCTGCGTGCCGCCCTCGGGCTCCACCACCGGCCAGATCTCGACGAGCCCGCCGTGGCCGAGGCGGTGCACCGCGTGACGAACGAGTGCCCGCTCCGCCGTGAGGCCCGGCGTCCGGTCATGGTCGGCAAAGACGGTGTCGACGGCGGAGAGGATCGGCGCCACCGTGCGGAACGACAGATCGAGCGGGATGCGCCGCCACGTGTGCGCGGCGGCCTCGGCGAGGACGGCGAAGCTCTGGCCCATCTCGGCGAACTTGCGCGGCGCCGCGCCCTGGAACGAGTAGATCGACTGCTTCTCGTCGCCCACGGCAAAGAGCGTGCGCACGCCCTCGCGCTGCCCGAGCCCGGTGAAGAACTCATTCGCCAGTGCCTCCACCACCTGCCACTGCTCGGTGCTCGTGTCCTGCGCTTCGTCGACGAGGATGTGATCGATGCCGCGGTCGAGCTTGAACAGCACCCAGGCGGTCGAGTCCTTCGTCCGCAGCAGGCTGACCGTCTTGGCGATGAGGTCGTCGTAGTCAAGCGCGGCGCGGCGCGCCTTGGCCGCCGTGTAGTGCTGGAGCACCGCCCCGGCGAGCCGGTAGAGCGCGACCGTCGCGGTGACGGCGTAGAGGCCCTTGCGCTCGTGCACCAGGGCGACGGCGCGCCCCTGCGCGCTGCTCGCGATGGCGTCGAGGTCGGGAAATTCGGCCTTGAGGGCCTTGCCCATCAAGCCCGCGCGGGCGACGCCCTTCTCCGTGCAGAAGAATTTTTCTAGCGCCTCGGCGCGGACGCGCGGCGAGGATGCGGAGAGCGCGGCCGCAACCGTATTGGCGAGCTTGACGTCATTGGCGCCGCCGCCGCGAAGAGCGTCACGCAGGCGCAGCAGATCGCCGTCGCGGAGAACCTGCGCCAGCTCGCTGGTCAACCCCTCCTCGGTCGCGCTCGGCCGCACCTCGAGGGTCCGCCGCAGAGCGGCCTCGAGCACGTCGAGCGGGTCGGGCTCATGACCCGGGTCCACGCGCATCACTTGTTCGATGCGCGTGCGCAGACGCATTGCGTCGCGCAAGAGCTCGTCGAACCGCTCCTCGGCGGCATAACGGGTCGCGGCGGCGAGCGCCTGCCCCTCGAGAGAGGCCTTGTCGCGCGTCGCCTGCGTGAGAACGGCATCGATCGCCTCACGCTGCAGCGTGTTGGCGGTCGGCTCGTCGAGGATGGTGAAGCCCGGCGCCACGTCGGCCTCGAGCGGGAAGCGCTGCAGGAGCCGCTCGCAGAACGAGTGGATGGTCTGCACCTTGAGCCCGCCCGGCGTCTCGATGGCCGTCGTGAACAGCGTGCGCGCGTGCTTGATATCCTCGGTGGACGGGCGTTTCGCGGTAAGCTCGGCAAGCTCGTTTGCGAGCTTGGCTGCGTCCATCGTCACCCACTGCGCGAGCGTGTCGTAGACGCGCTTCGACATCTCGGCTGCGGCAGCCTTGGTATAGGTCAAGGCGAGGATGCGCTCCGGGATGGTGCCCGCGAGCATCAGGCGCAGCGCGCGCAGCGTGAGCACGTGCGTCTTGCCGGTCCCCGCATTGGCGCTCACCCAGGCGGACGCGCGCGGGTCGGCGGCCTCGCGCTGGGCCCGATGCGTGCGCTCGAGATCGGAGGCGCGCATGCTCATGGGAGCATCTCCTCCTCCTCGGCCGCGGCCCACTCCGCGACGCGCGCAAGGTGGGCGTAGTCGTCGTACTTGTAGAGCTGGGCGAAGCTGGAGCGGCGCAGCGCCTTGTAGGGCGTCGCCTCGTTGTCGAATTGGGCGACGAGTGCGGCAAGCCGCTCGAGCGCCGCGTCGGCGAGCGCGGCAATGTCATCGACCTCCACGGTGCGCTCCTCGCCCGCGGGCTCGCCGCCCGAGGCCTTGATGTAGCGCAGGGCTGCGATGCGGCACTCGGCGATGCCGGTGAAGCCCGCTTCCCCGCGCGCTATTGCCGCTTCGAGCGGAAGCTGCGGCGCGAGCCCCTGCTTGATGCGGGCATCCGTCGGCGGCGTGCCGGTCTTGTAGTCGGTGATGACGATACCGTTGTCGCCCACGTCGATGCGGTCGGCACGAGTAGTGAGGGTGAACGGCCCCCCCGGGCCGGCAAGGGCGAGCTTGCCGTCCACCTCGGCGGCGACGCGCGCGATGCCGCGCCGGCGCTCGGGCTCGGTTTCGGCGAACCAGTGCGCAAAGCGCAGGAAGCGCGGCAGCCAGAAGGCCGCGACGCGCGGGTTGTCGCCGTAGTGTCCGAGCACGTCGCGCGCGATCGCTGCGAGGTTGGCGGCGGTGTTGTCCGGCAGCGCGCTGGGATGCGCGTTGGCAAAGCGGCTCATGATCTCGTGCACGATGGAGCCCTTGAGGGCCGCGTCGGGGTCGGCGCCGAGGGGGGGCAGCTTCTCCAGGCGCAGAATGCTGTCTGCGAAGATGGCGTAGGGATTGGACAGCCACGTCTCGATGCGCGTGACGCTGAGCTTGCGCGGGCGCAACTCGACCGGTGGCCGCGGCTCCGGCGCCGAGAGTCGTACACGCGCGTCGATGCGGTCGCGGGCCCGTGCCCAGCCGAGCCAGGATTGCTGGGGCCGCAGTTGGTCGCTAAGGCCGAGGCCTGAGAGCAGCGCCTGCAGCCGCATCAGCCAGCGTGAGGGCACGGTCGGCACGCCGTCGATCTTCTGCGCGCGCGTGAGGTAGACGCGCTCGGCACCGAGGAAGGACGTGAAGTCGTGCGCGGCGTAGCCGATCTTCTCCTCCGGCGAGGGCAGCCCGAGGGCTTCGCGCATGGGGCGGTTGAGCCAGGGCCCGGGCTCGCCGGCCTCGGGCCAGGTGCCGTCGTTGAGGCCGCCGAGCACGACGACATCGGTCTGCTGCAGGCGCGCCTCGAAAGGTCCCCAGATGAACAGCCGCGGATGCACGGCAATGCGCGGGCGCACGTTCTCCTTGGCGATGAGGCTGCGGTAGAGATCTGCGTAGTCGGCGGCGGGCACCTTGAGGACGGGCAGGCCCGGATCGGCGAGGCCGGTGAAGAACGCGGCCGCCGCGGTCCCGGCCTCCTCGCGCCACAGCGGTGAGCCCTCCTCGTCGGCTTCGCCCTCGGGCAGGCGCGTGAGCGCTTCCGCGGTCTTCACGTGCGCCGCCGCGATTGCGCCGAGCGCAACCGGTTTCCCAGACGCAAACACCGCGACCAGCGGCGCGAATGCGGTCTCGAGCCGCGTGATGAGGTCCTGCGCGCCCTTCCAGTCGTCCGGCCGCAGGCGCCGCACGGCAGCTTGGCGCCGCAGGCCCGTGGCGACATCCTCCTCCGCGCGGGCAAGCGCCGTCTTGATGCCGCCGAGCCCTTCGCCAAGGTACACGTCGCGGAACACGGCGATCTCCAGCGCGCGGGCGGCGCGGCGCACCTCGAACGGACCGAGCCCGAGCCGCGCCAGCGGGTGCTTCAGAAGCGCCATCACGTCGGCCGGTGCGAAGCCCTGGGTGATCGCCGCGATCGTCAGGTCGAGGAAGGTTCCCGGCACCGTCTTGGCGAACGGGCGTCCCGCGGAATCGTCGACGCGGATACCCCAAGCTTCCAGCCGAATGGCGACGCGCCGCGCGAGCAGGCGGTCGGGCGAGATGAGCGCGGCCGTGCGCCCCGGCGTCTCCGCCGCCTCGCGCAGGATGAGCGCCACCACCTCAGCTTCGTCCTGCGCCGAGGGAGCTTCGATCAGGCTGATGCCCTCGAGCGCGGCGCGCAGCCTCTTACGGTCGGCGTGCTGCACATAGTCGTACCACTTGGCCGTAGTGCCGGAGGGGCGCATAGCCTCCGCCATGAGCTCGGCGCGGCCAAAGATCGAGGCGCTCGCTTTATCGCCGGGGAGCGTCGCCACATCCCTGCGCTCGAGATCGAGGTTGTCGAGCAGCTTTTTGAGACCAAACTGCGGATGCTCGGGATGATCGGGGACGATCTTCTGCCAGCTTTCCTCATCGAGGTAAGGATCGAGCCCCGGGAGCACGATGGCGCCGTTGGCGACCCGCGCAACCACGCGCATCAGCTCGACCGTCGCCGGGATGGAGCCGGTCACGCCCGCGACGATGACGGGGCCCTTCGGGGGAGCTTCCGTGAGGCGCTCTGCCTCCGCAAGGATCGCACGATTGCGGCGGCCAACAGGGGACAAGAGCCCGCGCTCGGCGAGGTGCGCCGGCCATGCCTCGGTGATGATCTTCAAGAACTCGATGGTTTGCTGCCAGTGCTCGGAGAACTCCTCGGGCACCAGCTCGGCGAGACCGGAAAAATCCACGCCTTCCGTCTCGACCATGTCCATGAGGCGGCAGAGGTCGGCTGCGAGGTTGGCAGCCTTGGCCGGCGTGTCGCCGGCCGCACCCGCAAAGGCAGCCATGTCGCCCGCCGGGTGTGCGTCCGCCGGGCGCTGGCTCTGCGACCACTTGCTGACCAGCATGGTCAATGCGATCCGGCGCTCGATCTCGCCGACGGCGGGGGGAAGCTCGAAGTCCTGCGGCTCGAGCGCGGCCTCAGCGGCGAGCCCGGAAAGCAGTGTCAGCTCCTCCTCGCCCTCGGCGATGGGGCGGATGCGCGGCAGCAGCATGGCGCGCCCGCCGCTGGCGGCGAGGAAGGCCTCCTGCATGGCGCGCGCGGCGCGCCGTGTCGGCAGGAGCAGCGTGAACCCGGGGAGGTCGAGCGCGGAGAGCGCGCCCCCGCCCGCCGCAGGCAGGTTGCCGCTCAGGATGGCGCGGGCGACGCTGGCAAGAAATGGCTGACCCGGAGGCACCGTGAAGACGCGGGCGCTGTCCGAAGCCTTCGCTCCGGTCCGACCGAGCGCCTGGTCAAGCCACGTCCTCACTTTCGATCCACCTCTCCGCTTCCGTCAGCGCCTCCGGCGTGCCGACGTGCATCCACAGCCCTTCCAGCCGCACGCCGAACAGCCGGCCCTTGTCGATCGCCTCGTCCCACAGCTTGTTGAGCGAGAAGCGCCCCTGCGGCGCGTTGGCGAACATCCTCGGGTGCGCAATCGATACGCCAGTGAATACGAAGGGCACCATCTGCCGCTCGCCTCGGCGGGAAAGACGGCCGTCGGTGCCCATGGCGAAATCGCCGGAGCCTTCATAGCCGAGGCTGGTCGCGGCGGACGCGAGCAGCATGAGGCTATCCATGGTTCCGCTGTCCCACGCCGCGAACATCCGCTCCAGGTTGGAGCCGATGCCCTCGATCCACACTGAGTCGGAGTTGTGAATCAAGAACGGCCCGGAGCCGAGCTTGGGCAGGGCGCGCACGACGCCGCCGCCGGTATCGAGCAGCACGCCGCGCTCGTCCGAAATCTCGATCTTTGGGGTCTTGCGCTGGCGCAAATGCGCCTCGAGCTCGTCGGCGTGGTGGTGAACGTTGACGACGGCGCGGGTTATGCCCGCCGCGGCCAGCCGGTCGAGCACGTGGTCGATCAGCGCCCGGCCTTTGAGGCGCACCAGCGGTTTCGGGATCCGGTCGGTCAGCGGGCGCATGCGCGTGCCGAGCCCCGCGGCCAGCACCATTCCCGTCTCGGGCCTCCACTGCGCGTGTCGGCTCATGCCAAGGCGCCTCCGTCAGGCGAGTGCGCGGCCGCGGGCCTCAGCGGGAAGCTGGCGGTCGTACCATTGCTTGAGAGCGGCAAGGTCGGGATGCGCGAGGTCGCGCTCGAGATAGCGCCACAGGCGCGGGACGTGGCGCAGATACGCAGGCTTGCCGTCGCGTTTGGCGAGGCGCGCGAAGATGCCGAGGATCTTGGTGTTGCGCTGGGCGCCGAGCGCGGCATAGGCGAAGGCGAATGCGTCACGGTCGAACCCCGTCTGCCGCGCAGTGACGGCGGCACAGTAGTGAGCGAAAAGGGCGGCTTCAAGCTCGGGCGCGACATCGACGCGGGCATCCTGCAGCAGTGAGACGAGGTCGTAGGCGGGGGGCCCGCGCATGGCATCCTGAAAGTCGATGACGCCGACGCGCGCAATGCCTTGGCGCTCGGGAAGCCAGAGAAGATTGGGCGAGTGGTAGTCGCGCAACACCCAGCCCGCGGTCATAGCGCCGAGGCGGTCGAATACGGCGCCCCACAGCAACAGGAATTCGGCGCGAGCGTCATCGGGCACGGGCGAGCCATGCAGCGCCGGCAGGTACCAATCGAGCAAGAGCTCCGCCTCGATCGACAAGGCACCGTGATCGTAGTTGGGGAGCCGGTGCACGGAGCCATCGCCGACCGGGAGTGCCTCCGGCGGGACAACTCCGTAGAGCGTGGCGAGTGCTTCCGTGGCGGCGCGCCACAGCTCCGCCTGGTCTGCCGCTCCCATCTCGACCTCGCGGCCGAACACGCGGTCGCCCAGATCCTCGATGAGCAGGAAGCCTTGATCGAGGTCCTGCGAGTAGATCTGCGGCACGCTCAGGCCCAAGGCGCGCAGCGCCGCGGCGACCGCCACGAACGGGCGCACGTCCTCGGCGAGGTGGGCGATGCGGCTATAGGGCAGGCCGTGGCGGATAGGAGGGCCATCCGGCTGGCGCGCCCAATCCATGAGAATGGCGCCGCCGGCGCCGTTGCACTTGAGACGCGCGTAGCGGCGCACGGATGCATCGCCTTGCAGGTAGGTGAGCGCGCACGTCTCGCTCTCCATGCCGCTGGGCGCGAGCAGCTTGCGCATGGCGGCGAGCCGCGGCAGCCGCGAGGCCCAGTCACCTTGGCCGGAAAGGGATATCCGGCGCGCGGCGCCATCGGCCGGCCCGGTCCTGCCGTTCTCCTCCTCGAGCAGGATCTCGAGCCGGCTTGCGGGCAGCGCCGCAGCGGCGCGCTCCGGCCATTCGATCAGCGCCACGCCTTGCTTCAGCGCAAGGTCGAGGCCCAGCTCGTCGATCTCGGAGGGCGTATTCAAGCGGTAGAGATCGAAGTGCGCGACCGGCATGCGCCGCGTCGCGTAGGTCTGCACGAGCGTGAACGTGGGGCTTGGGATCTCCTCGCGCTGATCGCAGCCGAACGCGCGGATGATGGCGCGGGCGAGCGTCGTCTTGCCGGCCCCGAGCTCACCCCTGAGCGCGATGAGGTCTCCGGGGCGGGCGGAAAAGGCGATGTCCTCGGCGAGCCGGGCAAGCTCGCTCTCCCGGACGCCGGGGATGGTGCAGGTGGCAGTCATTTCCGATGACATTACGCGGCGGTACCGCCCGTCGATAGCGGCCGGAGAGGGCCTTGTTGAGGCAATCCGGGCTCGTCGCCGGCAAGCGCACGCCCGCTTTCCGGCAACCGCACGGTCACGCGCGTGCCGAGCCCCGGTTCCGATTCAAGCGAAACTGTGCCCCCGTGCAGCTCGGCCAGGGCCTTGACGATCGATAGGCCGAGGCCGGCGCCCCGGTGCCCGGAGCCGTGGCTGCGGCTCTCGAAGCGCTCGAACACACGCCACTGCTGGTCCTTCGGGATGCCGATGCCTTGGTCCTCGACCGTAAACACCATCATCCCCCCCTCGCGGCGGCAGCTTACGCGGACGGTGTCGCCGGGCTTGGAGAACCCCACCGCGTTGGAGAGGAGATTGTAGAGGATCTGGCGGACGCGGGCCTCATCGGCGATGAACTGCGTCGCGTCCTCGGCCACTGCGATGTGCAGCGTGAGGCGCGAGCGCAGCGCTGCCTCGCGCACACCGAGGATAGCGGCATCGATGACCCGGCGCACGTCGACGGGGCCGAGCTTCAGCTCCATGGCGCCGGCATCCATGGTGGCGAGCGTCAGGATGTCGTCGATGATGGCGAGCAGCGTCTTGGAGGAGGCCGAGATGTCCTCCAGGTACTCGTGCTGCTTCTCATTGAGGAGGCCGATCTGCGGATTGGCGAGCAGGTCGCTGAAGCCGATGATATTCGTCAGCGGCGTGCGCAGCTCGTAGGACACGTGGCTGATGAAGTCGTTCTTCATGCGGTCGGCGGCGACAAGGGCCTCGTTGCGCTCCTCCAGCGCACGCTCGTAGCTCTTGGCGTCCGTCACGTCGGCGAAGGTCAGCAGCGTGGCGCCGTCGGGCAGCGGCATCGCCGCGTAGTCGATGATCGTGCGATCCGGGCGCACCATCTGCCCGTCGAAGGCTTCGCGGTGCTCGGAGATCGACGTGACGGCGCCGCTGATACGGGCCCAGGTCGGCGCGTCTTCGTAATAAGTGCGCGCATGGGAGATAATCTCGTCGACGTGCGGGCCCTCGGCGAGCGCGCGGCGCGACAAGTTCCAGATCGCGGCGAAGGCCGAGTTGGACAGCTTCAGCCGTCCGTCGGTGCCGAACACCGCGACGCCCTCCTTGAGGCTGTCGAGGGTCTCGCGTTGCACGTCGTTGAGCACGCGATACTCGCTTTCGAGCGCCAAGCGCTCGGTCTCGTCGACGAACAAGTAGGTTACGCCGCCGTCCGACCGTTTCTCGGTCGTCACATGCAGCATGCGGCCATCGGGGAGGTGCCACCAGTCCTCCTGCGAGGTCGCGTCGCCATAGCAGGCGAGCACTTTCGCCTTCCATTCGGGATAGTTGACGACCTCCGGCAGCCGCCCCAGCTCGCGCAGGCGGTCGAGCACGGCGCCATCCAAGGGACGCGTCTTCAGCCATTCGGGATCGAGCTTCCACAGCGTGGCGTAGGCCTCGTTGAAGAAGATGAGCTGCTGCTGGCGGCTGAAGATGGCCACTGCAGAGGCCACCCGATCGAGCGTGCGGTCAAAGGCGGCATTCTGGCGGTCGAGCTCGCCTTGCGCCTTCTCGACCGCGCTCACGTCGATCGCAGCCGCGGCGGTTGCATCCTCGTAGGGAACGACGGTCACGTCGTGCAGCCGGCGCTCGCCGCCGACGATCAGCGGCACGCGCGTGCGGTAGCTCTCCCCGCGCGAGAGCGTGCGCGCGGCTGCCCGCCGCTGGCGCTGCTCCAAAAGCTCGATCTGGCGCTCCTGCACCTCCGCGCGGCTCGGCGCCTCGACGGCTCTGACGTAGGCATTGTTGACCCAGGTGAGGCGTCCGTCCTTGCCGCGCAGCCAAACCGGCATGGGCAGCGTATCGAGGAGGGCGCGGCTGGCGCGCACCTCGTGCGCGAGGCGCTGGTGCTCGGCGAGGACGCGCGCGACCTCGTCGCGGTGACCGGCGACGTCGCGCAGGCGCAGGATGGCGCGCCCGCCGGCCGTGCGTCCCTCCGCCTCCGCGTAGCCGCCCGCGAGCGTGCGCACGATAATGTTGAAGGGGCGTCCGTAGGTGAACAACGCATCGAGCCCCAGCTTCAAGGTGGCCCCGGAGCCGGGCTCCAGCCACTGGCCGAAGCGCAGAAAGCGCTCAGACGTGTCGGGCAGGCCCGGCACGCCCTTCAGCGACTGGGCTATGACGCGCAAGGGCTCGTTCTGCGCCCACGACACCAGGATTTGCGGCTCGGAGCGGATGACCGAATCGGCGGCCGCCAGGCTGCGCCGCAAGTCGGCACTCTCGCTGCGCGCCTTCTGCGCTTCGCGCCGCGCCTTTCCCGCCATGAACCAGGCGAGCACGAGGCCGAGACTAACCATGCCCCCGCTGACGGCGATCACCGAGAGCTGCTTCAGCGAGAGCCCGAACAGCATCTCCCCGCCGGCCGCGATGCCGCCCATGAGCAGCAGCACGCCGGCGATGCTCGCGGCCATCAGGCCGGCGAGGTCGCGCCGCATGCCGCGAGATCGTGGAGTGGTTTCAGCTGGTTGCATCGGGATCCGTTGCAGGCAAATGGGAACCCGAGGCCAGAGACGCAACGAGCTAGCAAAGGCCCGGCGATGACCGCCTCATCCTCGAGGCGAATCATGGGGATTATGCGAAGGCGCAAGGGACGTGGCCAGACGGTGCCGGGCCCTATGCACGGCGCCGTCGTCGAGTTTGCCGGTAGTGCTGCGGGGAAGCCGCAGATCGCCTCAATAACGGTAGTGGTCGCTCTTGTACGGGCCCTCTTGCTTGACCCCGATGTAGGCGGCCTGCTCGGGCGTGAGCGTGGTCAGCTTCACGCCGATCTTCTTGAGGTGCAGGCGCGCGACCTTCTCGTCGAGGTGCTTGGGCAACGTGTAGACCTTCTTCTCGTACTTGCCGGCGTTCGTCCACAGCTCCATTTGCGCCAGCGTCTGGTTGGTGAAGGAGGCCGACATCACGAAGGAAGGATGCCCCATGGCGTTGCCGAGGTTCACGAGCCGCCCTTCCGAGAGGAGGATGATGCGCTTGCCGCCCGGGAACTCGATCTCGTCGACCTGCGGCTTGACGTTGTGCCATTTGAAGTTGCGCAAGCCGGCGACCTCGATCTCGTTGTCGAAGTGACCGATGTTGGCGACGATGGCGCGGTCCTTCATGGCGCGCATGTGCTCGATCTTGATCACGTCCTTGTTGCCGGTCGCAGTCACGAAGATGTCGGCGCGCGGCGCCGCATCCTCCATGGTCGTCACCTCGTAGCCCTCCATGGCTGCCTGCAGAGCGCAGATGGGATCGACCTCGGAGACCATGACGCGGCAGCCGGCGTTCCTGAGCGAGGCGGCCGAGCCCTTGCCCACGTCGCCGAAGCCGGCGACCATCGCCAGCTTGCCCGCCATCATCACGTCGGTGCCGCGGCGGATGCCGTCGACGAGGCTCTCGCGGCAGCCGTAGAGGTTGTCGAACTTCGACTTGGTGACCGAGTCGTTGACGTTGATCGCCGGGAACAGCAGCGTGCCCTTCTTGTGCATCTCATAGAGGCGATGCACGCCGGTTGTCGTCTCCTCCGACACGCCCTTGATGGTCTTTGCAAGCTCGGCGAACCAGCCGGGCTTCTCTTTCAGCGTGCGCTTGATGAGCGCAAAGAGGACCTCCTCCTCCTCGGAGCCGGGCTTATCGAGAAAGGCCGTGTCGCCCTTCTCGGCGCGCAGGCCGAGGTGCACGAGCAGCGTGGCGTCGCCGCCGTCGTCGAGGATCAGGTTGGGCGTGCCGCCGTCCCCCCACTCGAGGATGCGGCGCGTGAAGTCCCAGTACTCCTTCAAGCTCTCGCCCTTGAAGGCGAAAACGGGTGTGCCGCCGGCGGCGATGGCGGCGGCGGCGTGGTCCTGGGTCGAGTAGATGTTGCAGGAGGCCCAGCGGATGTCGGCGCCGAGCGCCTTCAGGGTCTCGATCAGCACCGCCGTCTGGATGGTCATGTGCAGCGAGCCGGCGATGCGGGCGCCCTTTAAGGGCTTTGCCGCGCTGAACTCCTCGCGCGTCGCCATCAGGCCCGGCATCTCCGTCTCGGCGATGGCGATCTCCTTGCGCCCCCAGTCGGCGAGATTGATGTCCTTGACGACGTAGTCGGCACCACGACCCATCGCGTGCTCCTTTCTGGCTTGGGCGGCGGAGGCCGCCCGGCGATCCCGTTGGCCGTGGTTCTATCCGTCCGCGGCGGAAGCCGCAACAAGATATAAACAAGTCCTTATATCCTCATGCGCCCCTCGTAGCGGCAATTATATACGAGCTTGACCCAACGCCAGGAATACCCTATATTCCGGGCAGATAGCCAAGGGAACAGGCCCTATGACCATCCGCCCGATCACCAGCCTCTATTAGTTCTTTGAAGTGTTCCCGGACGAGCAAGCGGCCATCGACCACCTCCGCGCGATCCGCTGGCGGGACGGGGCCTATTGCCCCTACTGCGCGTCGAAGCGGGTCATGCACTTCTCCGACAAGCGGACCCACAAGTGCCACGACTGCCGCCAGCGGTTTTCCATCAAGGTCGGCACGATCTTTGAGGACACGAAGCTGCCGTTGCGCAAATGGTTCGCCGCCGTTTGGCTGATCACGTCGCACAAGAAGGGCATCGCCTCGACGCAGCTCGCGAAGGATTTGAAGATCACGCAAAAGAGCGCGTGGTTCGTGCTGCATAGGCTCCGCTACGCGGCCCGCACAAGGTCGTTCAATCGCCCTTTATCGGGGGAAGTGGAGTTGGACGAGACCTACTTCGGCCCCAAAGAGAAGAACCGCACGAAGGCTAAGCGTGAGGTCGGCCCCGCGCTCAAGACCATCGTGTTCGGCATCTTAGAGCGCGGCGGGGACATCCGCGCCAAGACCATCAAAGACCTACAGGCGTGGCGTGTGCGCGGTCGCGTGTTCGATAACGTCGCCGACGGCGCCAACCTTATGACGGACGAGCACTACAGTTATCGCGGCTTGCAGGGTGCGTACTCGGTCCACAGCGTCAACCACAGCGCAGGCGAATATGTCCGCGACTACTTCTGTCATATCAACGGCATTGAGGGCGCCTGGAGCCTATTCAAGCGCCAAGTTTATGGCATCCATCACCATGTTTCCGCCAAGCACTTAGACGCCTATCTTGGCGAGATGTGCTATCGCTACAACCGCCGCGACATGGGCGAAGGTGACCGCGTCAACGACCTACTGTCGCAAGTCGAAGGCCGACTGACGTACAAGGCGCTGACGCATGCCCCCGCGCAAGAAACACGAACCGCCCGTTAAGTTGGATATGAGCTTTGACGAGGCTCTTGAAAGGCTCGCTAAGGCCGACCCGAAGGAGTTGGATGAGGGCGCGGTCCG
>DATIZL010000136.1:0-6543 GCA_035517115.1 Hyphomicrobium sp. | reverse complement strand
CATGGGCAACGCGATCGGCGGGATCTTAGGGATCGGCACGCCGATCCTGCTCTACATCCTGGCTGCCATCGGCGCGGGCCTGACGATCTACCTCTGGCGCGGGCGCTAGGCGCTCTTCGGCTCTCCGCCGAACCACGAACGCTTTTTGGCGGCGGCCTCCGCTCGGGCTAGCTCCTCGGCTTGGAAGGTGCCGTCGTCAGATAGCACCATCAGGATTGGCGTCAGCCCCTCCACGTCCTCGAGCGGGAAGATTTCGATATCGCGGCGCGCCTTCTCACCCCAGCCGGCGAATGTCAAAGCCTTCTCGGCCTTTGAGAACAGGCCGTGATTGCGGATCGGCTGCGCCTTTTCAAAGAGCGCGTCCTCATCCGTCTTCTCGCTTGCATCTTTCGGATTCTTCTTGAGCCATTCCTTTCTAATCCTTGAAAGGTCCGTCTGACTCTCCTGGCTCTCCTCGGCCTTCAGCTTTTCGAGCTCGCCGTTCTGGAAGAACTGCCACCATTTCGGCTTTTGCGGCCAGCGCACGAGACCTAGATCGTCGAGGATGCCAGCAAGCTGGTTCATGGCGAGCGCTCTCGCGCTCTCCTCCTCGTTCTTGGGATCGCAACTGTAGAGGTTGGGGATCACGAGGTAGGACGTTTCCTTGTGATAGATGAAGTGGCGCCTCACCCACTCCAGGGTAGCTCCGGGAGCGCGCTCGATCGCCGTATTGATGGCGGCCCGGATCTGGCGGATCACCTGCGAGGATGGCCGCCGGCTCGCGGGCGGCGGCGGGTTGAGGATCGCGAGCGCCAACAGACCCAGATCGATGCCGATGGTCGCCAGAAGCGCGATCATGTCGCGGCCGGTAATAGGCTGCCCGGTATGCGTGGTCGCGCCTGTATCCTTGCCGCCCGTGGACACGTACCCGAACAGACTCGACAAGTAGGTGCCGATGTTCTCCCACAGCCGCTTGATGGCGTTGGCGACGCCGGCCGGGCCTTCGTTGAAGGCCGCCTCACGCAGGTTCAGCGTGGCCGGCTGGTCGGCCTGCACGGCCGCCTGCGTCAAGCGCTGCGCCAGCGTCGGGTCGTAGCAGGAGAAGCCGTTCTGGCCGGGGGGCACCGAGACAGCCGCCGCAATGGCGCGCATCTCGGTCGCCGTCGACTTGCCGAGCTCGTTGGAACGGGCCGCGATGTCGCGGGCGCGCGAGCGGATGTTGCTCGCCATGGCATTGAAGCTCGCCTGGCGCTCGGCGACGGTGGCACCCTCGAGCGAGGCCACGCTCTTTTGCAGCGACTCGATGTCGGCCTGCACCGGCTTGATCCACGAGTTCTGCACACCATCGCGCAGGGATGCGATCTGGTCGCGCACGCCGACGCGCGCGTTGTAGAGCGGGCCGCGGCCGGCTCCCGATGACGTGCCGCAGCTGCCACCGCTGGTTTCCTCGCGCGCCATCTGGCTTTCCGACCAGGTGACCACGCCATCGAGGCCGACCTTGACTGCATCGAGCCGTGCCGCGACCGCGCCAGCGGCATCGCCGGCGTCCTGCTGCAGGCCTGCGAGCCCGGTCCGCGTCGCCTCCTCGCCGGCAATCAGGCTCCACCAGAAGCCATAGCCGAAGCCGATCGACCAGATGGCGAGGAACACATAAAGCGGGAAGGTGACGAGGCGGTCGGTGAGGCGGCGCTGCTCGCCAAACGTCTCGCGCAGGCAGAGCCACATCAGGAAGGTTAGCGCGAACACGACGACGATAACGAGGAAGTCGTTGGAGAACGACAAGCCACCGGGGAGCTGCTGGGAGCTGGCGGCGGGCGAGCTCGACACGCCGATGATGAAGTCGCGCATGCCGTGCCAGGTGGCAAAGCCGGAGATCATCAGCAGCATGAGGGAGGCAACGCCGATGAGCGTATTGCGCCCAAGCACGTAGTCGAAGGCCCGCGCCCAAATCGATGCCGACGCAGCTCTCTTTTCGGCCATGTGCGCCTCCCCCGTTTTGGTCCCAGCCTTGTATAGGCCGATATCGCAAAACGGGCCGCTTGTCGCGCCGTATGCCGCTTTTTTGCGTTTCGCGACACGGGCGGCGTATCGCTCGCGCCACGCCGGAATCCGCAAGAAGGGGAGAAGGTTGTCGCTCGGGCGATCGCGGCCTAGTCTTTTGGCGGCGCAACAAACGCGATCGGCGCGGCTATGGCGGCTAAAGGCTTCGATTTCGACCTGCTGGCGAGCGGCGGCTTCCCGCTGCAGAGCTTCGCGGTCAACGCCAAGATTTTCGTGCAGGACGATCCGGGCACATGCATGTACGTCGTGCGCTCGGGCCGTGTCGGCATCCTCTCCGGCGGCGCGGTGCTCGAGAACATCGGCCCCAACGGCACCTTCGGCGAGATGGCTCTGATCGACGGGGCGCCGCGCAGCGCCACCGCCATTGCGCGCGAGCCGACCGAGGTCGCGGTCATCGACGAGAAGGCGTTTCTCTACCTCGTCGAGAAGAATCCGGCGTTTGCGCTCGACCTGTTGCGGCGGCTGACGGCACGCCTGCGGCGCACGACCGAGAACCTGTAGCCGCCTACATCCAGGCAACGAGGCGGTCGAGCAGCACGTTCGGCAGCACGCGCTTGCTGAGGGCCGCCAAATACGTCGGCGTCGTCACGAAATAGCGTGCCTTGGGGCGCCGGCTCTCGACCGCGTGCACGAGCTTAGCGGCGACGGACTCCGGCTCGAGCTTGAACGCCGTCTTGCCGCCGGCCTCCATGGCGGAAAGCCGCGCGAGGTAGGTGTCGCGGTGCGGCGAGGCCTCGATGTTCACGGTGGAGCGGAAATTGGCGAGCGCACTCTCGACGAAGCGGCTGCGGATGGGTCCGGGCTCGATGATCGACACGGCGATGCCAGTACCGCGCAGCTCCAGCCGCAGCGCATCCGACAACGCCTCGATCGCGTATTTCGACGCACAATAGGCGCCGCGGTAGGACGCGGCCATGAGTCCCAGCACGGACGAGCACTGCACGATGCGTCCCTCGCCGTTGGCCCGCATCGCCGGCAAGACCCGGCGGATCAACTCGTGCCCGGCGACGACGTTGATCTCCAGCTGGCGGCGCAGAAGGTCGGAGGAGAGATCCTCCACGGCACCGACCTGACCGAGGCCGGCGTTGTTGAACAACGCATAGAGCTTGCCGTCGGTGCGCCGCAAAGCCTCGTCCGCCGCCGCGGCAACGGACGCGGGATCGGCGAGCTCGAGCGGCATAGTCTCGAGCCCTTCCGTCTCCGCCAGCCGCGCAAGATCGGCGTCGCTCCGCGCGGTCGCCAGCACGCGCCAGCCGCGCGCCTTGAGCATGCGGGCCGAGGCGAGCCCAATGGCTGACGAGCAGCCGGTGATGAAGATCGTGCGTGCTTTTCCCCCGTTCACGCTCCGCGTTTCCTCATGAAGGCTAGGACATAGCCCGCAATCTCGCTTGCCTTCTCCTCGACCGCGAAATGGCCCGCATCGAGGAGATGCAGCTCGGCCTTGGGTAGGTCGCGCAGATAGGCCTCGGCGCCTGGTGCGATAAAGGCCGGATCGTTCTTGCCCCAGACGATCAAGGCAGGAAACTGGCGCTCGCGCATCAGCGCCTGCCAGCGGGGATAGCGGTCGATATTGGTCTGGTAGTCCTGATAGAGCTGCACCTGAATCTTCTGGTCCTTCTCGGTGCGCAGGAAGGAAAGATCGAGCGTCCAGCTGTCCGGACTCATGATGTGGCGGCGCTCGGGTGCCACGTCGCGCAAATACTGCTTGTTGATGATCCCGTCCGGTCCCATGCGGGCAAACAGCGAGGCGATTTCCTCGGGGCTCTTGTCCTCGTGCGCCTTGCGGAAGAACTCGCGCCGCTCGGGCGTCAGTCCCTCGAGGTAGGCGTTGGCGTTCTGCGAGATGATCCCCTCGATGGCGTCGGGACTACGCTCGATCAGCCGGAAGCCGACGGGCGAGCCGAAGTCCTGCATGTAGAGCGTGTACTTGCCGACCTTGAGCGCCTTCAACAGGCCCTCCACGTGGTCGGCGAGCCTATCGAACGTGTAGGGCTCGACATCGGGATCGGGACGATCGCTGAAGCCGGAGCCGAGGTAGTCGGGTGCTATCACGTGGTAGTAGCGCGACAGCATCGGGATCAGCTCGCGGTAGGAGTGCGAGGACGCCGGAAAGCCGTGCAGCAGCACGATGGTCGCTTTCGTCGGATCGCCCGCCTCGCGATAGAAGATCTTGTGTCCTGCAACCTCCGCCGTGCGGTAGTAGGTCTTCGGGGGAAGATTGAACTCATCCGCCATAGCTGCGGTGCCCAACACCAAGACCGCGAGCACCGCGGCGAGCAGCCCGCGTCCGTAAGCTCCATATTCCGTCATCCTTGCGAGGCCTTTTTCCGCTTCGGGGCATGTTCACCCTCGTAAGGGATGTAATCGCGTCCGCGATGGCCAAAGTTACACACCTCGGGATGCAGGATCTCGGCGAGGATCTCCGCGCTTTCGACGAGCCGCGGACCGGGCCGGTTGAAGAAGGCGTTGCCGTCGGCGAGGAACACGCGCCCCTCGCGCACCGCCCGTAAGTCCTGCCAGATCGCGTTCCCGTCGGTGGCGCGCATCTCGCGCGCCGTGGTCGGGATGTCGTAGCCGCAGGGCGCGACGAGGATCACGTCGGGATCGGCTGCGGCAACGTCCTGCCACGTGATCCAGGGGGACTGCGCGCCTCGCTCGCCGAAGAGGTTTATCCCGCCCGCCGCGTCGACCAGCTCCGGCATCCAATGGCCGCCGGACATGGGCGGATCGATCCACTCGATGAAAGCGAGGCAGGGCTCGTCGCGGCCCGAAACTTTCGCTGCCACCGCCGCGATGCGGCCCTGCATGTCGGCGATGAGCGCCTCGCCGGCGGGCGTGCACCTCAACGCGCGCGCGACGCGGCGAATGTCCGCATAGATGTCGGCCATGGTGTGGGGGCGCAGCGAGACGACCATCGGCGCGCTGCCGACCCAAGCACACACCGCGCGCTCGACGTCGGCAAGGGAGACGGCGCACACCTCACACTGGTCCTGAGTCAGGATCACGTCGGGCGCCAGCGCCTGCAGCGCCTCCGCGTCGACCTCGTAGACCGCGAGCCCCTGCTCGACGAGCGCGCGCACGGCCCGGTCGATGGCACGGCTCGAGCCCTCGACCTTGAATTTGGGCCGCGTGAGGCCGGGCAGACCGAGCACGGCGGCGGGCCAGTCGCACTCGTGCGAGCGCGCGATCTGCTGGGGGCCGCACCCCAGCGCGTGCACGATCTCGGTCGCGCTCGCGATCAGCGAGACGATGCGGGGGGCGGCAGAAGAGCTCGGAGCCTGCTCCATGCTTCAAGCGTGATGGCATCCTAGCGCGACCCTGGCAAGCACTGGCTCGCATGGCCGGATTGCCGCCGGATTAACGGGCTGGCGCCGGGCGTTGAGGAAGGCGAAAGGTTTCTCGCTGCCCGGTTTGCAGAATGCATCGAACCCTCTCGGTGCCGCCAACCGTTTCTTACCCGACATCTAAGGAGACAGAGGCGCCCGGCTTGAAGCGCGCGTATCGTCCTCGCATCTCGCGCCCTTGGCGACCCTCCCCGAATCCAGGGGACGGCCGCATTCAGGGTTGGGCGCTCAAACGAGGGCAATCATGATCCGCAGTTCAGTCGTCGCGCTTATCGCAGCCGTTTCCATCGGCACACTGGGTTCAACCACCGACGCGTTCGCGCGCGGCGGCGGCCATTTCGGGGGCGGCCACTTCGGCGGCGCCCGCGAGTTCCGCGGAGGCGAGCGCGAGTTCCGCGGCCGCGAGGAGTTACGAGGGCGCGGCGAGGAGGAGCGGCGCGAGGAAGGCCGGCGCGAGGAGGAGCGGCACGACGCCGAGCGCCGCGAGGGCGAGCATCACGAGGAGGCCCGGCGCGAGGACGCGCGCCGCGACGCGGCCGAGCACTACAATCATCCCTACGATAACGGCCACTGGAACCACTGGGGCCAAAACGCCTTCTGGAACAACCGCTGGGGTGGCCACAACTGGAATTGCTACAACTGCCACTTCGGCTGGGCCCACGGCGTGTTCTGGCCCTACGGCTGGGGCGACGCGTTCTCCTGGGCCTGGTGGCCCAATTGGGGTGCGCCCGCGTTCTGGGGCTACGGCGCCGGCTTCATCATGAGCAGCCTATTCTGGCCCTATGGCGCCTACACCTGGCCGGACAACACCTATGCCGCCTATGCCTACTCGCCGATCGGCACGAACTACCAGTACGCGCGCGAGTCGCATGAGGACATCTACAGCGGCGGACCGGAGATCATCCACGCGGACGCCGCCAACATGGCTGAGGCTTGCGCCGGCTTTGCGCCGGGCGTCGCCTCGTTGCCGATGAGCAAAATCGAGGAGACCGTGAAGCCCGACAAGCAGCAGATGGCCTCCTTCGAGACGCTGTCGGCGGCCTCCGAGAAGGCCGAGGCCATCCTCAAGGCATCGTGCTCGAACGCCCCCGCGCTGACCCCGGTCGGGCGACTCGATGACCTTGAGAAGCGCCTGTCCGGCATGACCGAGGCGCTCGAC
>DATIZL010000135.1:0-4344 GCA_035517115.1 Hyphomicrobium sp. | reverse complement strand
GTGTCGTAACCCGCGGCGCGGTCGAGGATGGGCTTGCCGTATTTGTGCTCGCCGATCTGCAGGAAGGGGGTGTCGGCCGTCGCTTCGATGAAATTGCCGGCGGCATAGACCTGGAAAAGGCGCGGATTGCCGCCTCTGATCTGCCCGCCGAGCAGAAACGATACGTCGAACGAGATGTTCTGCGCCTGCATCGCCGGGCCGTCGATGCGGTAGATGCGGCGCACCGCCTCGCCGACGAGCTGCGCCGCGCGGAACATGCTTTTGGCGCCGAGCAAGGTCTCGACGATATCGTCGGTCTCGATGCCCTCGTGCAGCAGATTGACGATCGATTGCGTGAGGGCGAGGTTGCCGGCGGCGAGCAGCGCCATCACCCGCTCGCCCGGCTGCTCGAATACATAGGTCTTCGAGAAGGTCGCGATATTGTCGACCCCGGCATTGGTCCGCGTGTCCGCGAGCAGCACGAGACCGTCTTTGAGATCGAGCCCGATGCAATAGGTCATCCCGTCTTCCCCCGACGCCCGATGCTCATTGATTGGCGCCAGCCTGCATCACCTTCACCGCTACCGCCAGCTTTTCCGCCCCGATGCCGCGGCGGACGCCGCGCACCGGCGCCGCCGAGCGATAGTCGAGTCCGACGCTGGTGCGGATATAGGCCTCGGTGGGGCAGATGCGGTTCGACGGATCGAATCCCACCCAGCCGAGATCGTGCACGAAGGCTTCTGCCCAGGCATGGCTCGCCTCATACTCGCGGGACTCGGTTCCGGTCCAGAGATAGCCGCCGATATAGCGCGCGGGAATGCCGAGATGCCGCGCGCAAGCGATGAAGATATGGGCATGGTCCTGGCAGACGCCGGCGCCGGCGGCGAGCGCCTCGGCGGCAGTCGTCGCCGAATCGGTCGTGCCGAGGGTGTAGTCGACGGCCTCGCGCACCGCGTTCAGCAGCGCATGCAGCTGCTTCAGCACCGAGCTCTGCGGCGCCGCCTTGCCGGCAAGCGCCTCGATCGCCGCGTCCGGTGTCGTCAACGGGGTAAGGCGCAGGAAGAAGAGGGGCGGCAGCGGTTCGGGCGCGCCGCGGACGATGCCGTGCGTCGCCGCCGTCTCGACCTCGCCCTCGACGAAGACCCGCGCCTCGCTATGGGGGTAGTTGACGGCATGAGTGTGGGTGATGTTGCCGTAGCCGTCGACGAACACCGGCAGCTCGCGCCGCCGGTCGCTCCAGACGCGCCATTCGACGATGCGCAACCCCTCATAACTGCGCGGCGTCAAGCGCAGGCTCTGGATCGCCAGCGCCACCGGGCTCTCGTAGTGATAGGAGGTTTCGTGCTGGACGCGCAGGCGCATGGCAGGGCGTTACATCAGATAGAGCGCGCTGATCTCGTTGCCGAGCGTCACCGAACGATCGATGAACTCGGTCAAGAACTCGTGCAGCCCCGATTGAAAGATGTCCTGGATGCGGCCAAAGCGCAGCCGCGCATGCAGCTCGCCGGCGATGCGATGGCACTCGCCGCGCTTGCCGCCATAAGCCTCGGCGAGCAGTTCGAGATGGCGCACGATCTGCTCGTGGCAGCTGAGCAGCGAGCGCGGCATCTCCGGCCGGAGCAGCATCAGCTCCGCCACCAGCCAGGGCTTGAGCCGGTCCTGGTAGATCCAGTGATAGCTGCGCAAGGCGGAGACCGAGCGCAGGATCGCCTGCCAATGGTAGTAGTCGAGCGCGCCGCCGACGCCTTCATGGCGCGGCAGCAGCACATGATATTTGACGTCGAGAATCCGTGCCGTGTTGTCGGCGCGCTCGAGGAACGTGCCGAGCCGCGTGAAGTAGAACGCATCGTTGCGCAGCATGGTGTTGGCGTAAGCGCCGGCGAAGAGCAGCGAGCGCTCCTTCACCCAATCGAGCAGCGCCGGCAGATCCGCCGCCGCGTCGAAGCGCTTGCCGCCGCGCGCCTGATGCCAGGTCTCGTTGAGCGCGTCCCACATGTCGACGGTGAGCGCGGTGCGGATGGCGCGCGCGTTGCGCCGCGCCGTCTCGAGACAGGAATAGATGCTCGAGGGATTGTCGGGGTCGCGCACGAGGTAGTCGATGACGAGCGCCGGGCTCGCCTCGGCATGCTTCTTGAAAAAATCCGGCTCGCAGCCGGCAGCGAGCAAGGTCGAGTGCCATTCATTGCCGGAATTCTCGAGCGAGCGGGTCAGGCTCGACATGCGATGGCCGACCATGACGATGCGCGCGATGTTCTCCGCCCGCTCCATATACCGCGCGAGCCAGTAGAGGCCGTCGGCGGTGCGGCTCAGCATCGCGTCAACTCTCGAGCACCCATGTGTCCTTCGTGCCGCCGCCCTGGCTCGAATTGACGACAAGCGAGCCCTCGCGCATCGCGACGCGGGTGAGCCCGCCGGGTACGATGCGGATCTCGCGCCCGACCAGCACGAAAGGCCGGAGATCGACATGGCGCGGCGCGATACCGGCCTCGACGAAGGTCGGGCAGGTCGACAGCGCCAAGGTCGGCTGCGCGATATAGTCGCCGGGCGCGGCGCGCAGCCGCGCCCGGAAGCTGTCGAGCTCCGCGCGCGTCGCTTGCGGCCCGATCAGCATGCCATAGCCGCCCGAGCCGTGCGTTTCCTTGACGACGAGCTCGTCGAGATGCTCGAGGACATAGGCGAGATCGGATTCCTGTGCGCAGGAATAGGTGCGCACATTGCTCAAGATCGGCTCCTCGCCGAGATAGAAGCGGATCATCGCCGGGACGTAGCGATAGACGGACTTGTCGTCGGCGATGCCAGCGCCCACGGCATTGGCCAGCGTCACATTACCCGAGCGATAGGCGTTGAAGAGCCCCGGCGTGCCGAGGGCGGAATCGGGCCGGAAGGTGAGGGGGTCGAGGAAATCATCGTCGATGCGGCGATAGAGGACATCGACGCGGCGCGGCCCCTCGGTGGTGCGCATGTAGACGATATTGTCGTCGACGAAGAGATCCACGCCTTCGACCAGCTCGATCCCCATCTCGTCCGCCAGGAACGAATGTTCGTAGTAGGCGCTGTTGTAGGCGCCGGGCGTGAGCAGCGCGACGCGCGGCTCACCGCGGCAATTGGGCGGTGCGACGGATTTGAGGGTTTCGAGCAGCTCCTCGGGGTAATGGGCGACCGAGGCGATACGGTGATGGGCGAAGAGGTCGGGGAAGAGCCGCATCATCGCCTCGCGGTTCTCCAGCATGTAGGAGACGCCCGAGGGCGTGCGGCAATTATCCTCGAGCACGTAGAACTGGTCGGGCGCGGTACGCACGACGTCGATGCCGGCGATGTGGCAATAGACGCCCCCGGGCGTATCGAGGTCTTGCATCTCCGGGCGGAAGCCCTCGTTGTGCAAGACGAGGCGCTCGGGCACCTTGCCCGCGCGCAGGATCTCGCGGCCGTGGTAGATGTCGCGCAGGAACGCGTTGATCGCCTGCACGCGCTGAGTGAGCCCCCGCGAGAGCTGACGCCACTCCTCCGCATCGAGAACGCGCGGAATGATGTCGAACGGGATCAAGCGTTCGGGATCGCCGCCCTCGGAATAGACTGCGAATGTGATGCCGATCCGGCGGAAAAGCAGCTCCGCCTCCGCGCGCTTCAACGCCACGGTCTCCGCTGGCGTCTGCGCAAGCCAGCGGTTGATCGCGTCGTACTTGGCGTAGCACCCCTCCGGCCCGCGCATCTCGTCGAAGGCGGCGGCTACCCCGGTTTTCGCCTTGGCGTCGCTCACGCGAGGCCTTCCCCCAATCGGCCTACTTTCCCGGCTTGTGCAATCCTTGCGCCAGTCCCGGCCCCCACCGCCTCTGCTCAGGATGGCGACGTCGGGCTTCGGTTGCCAAGTATGTGCGCTCGCCTGCCCAAAGGCTAGGCAGTCCCCGTTCTAACGATAAGAGGCGCTGTCTCCTTGTTCCGCCGGCGCCATGACTCGGAACGAATTCTGGCGCTCGTGCAGTCCGACGATGATGACGCCGGCGATCAGCGCGACACCGATCATTCCACCGCCGATGGCCAGCAGATCGGGCGACCTCTCGATGACATTGGCGACCCAGCGCAGCGGCTTCGTGCTCGACTTCAGATCTTGCATACTCATGATTGCCTTTCCCAACCTCGAACCCGAGTTGGTTGGATTTTCTTCGCTGTTAGGTGAATGGGAGCCCCAACGGCTACCCGCCCTTCTGGGTCAAGGGCGACGCACCGTTCACGAGTTTCGTTTCGCCGATTTCATTGCGCCTCAGGACAACCTTCACGGCCACCGGCGGCATGTAGGTGCGCGCAGCCCCGATGTCTACCCCCGGCCTTCCAGCGGGGCTGTGTGCCCGGCTCAGAGCCGGAGCCTTC
>DATIZL010000134.1:0-5219 GCA_035517115.1 Hyphomicrobium sp. | reverse complement strand
CTCTTTCTTCACCTGCTCGTAGGTTTCCTTGGCTTGCTCCTTCGCCTTCTCGAGCGCGGGGCCCGCCTCCTCCTTGGCCTTGTCGTAGGCGTCCTTCGCGGTGACGCTGCCCTTGTCGGAGAGCTCCTGCGCCTTCGCGATGGCGCGGTCGATGAGCGACTTCGGCGGCGTGGTGCGCTGGAACGGCTCGAGCGCGTCGAGCACCTCCTTCGTCGCCTGCGGCAGGGTGATGGTGATCTTGCCGTTGTCGTTCTTGATCTGCAGCGCAGACAACACCACGGCGACACGCTTCTCGCCGAAGCCGGCGAAGCCGCCCGTGCCCATCACCACGCCCTCGATCTGGTTGTTGGAGTTGAGGATGAGGTCCTCGATGTCGCCGATGATCTTGCCGTCGGCGTTGTAGACCTGATTGCCGAGCAAGAGGTCGCGCGCGAGGTATTGGCCGCCGCCCTGCGTCGACAAGAAGATGTTGGCCGGAATCGCCGCCGGATCGGCTGTGGCCGCAGCCGACCATAGTGCCAGGGCCGTCACCGCCGCCGCCAAGCTTGCCACGCCTCTCCTCATGGAAACTCTCCCTTGCTGTTCTGACGTTAACCACGTTTGAGCGCGTTGCGGCATGTAGCGACGGAACGGTTTGCGGACAAGACGCCGCTGTGCCGCAACGGGCCCCGGCAAGCACATGTAACACGCTGATATGTAATATTTATTTGTCGACATGCGCGGAGGTCGGCAAGCGGTCCGGTGCATTGCTTCCGACGCCCGCTTTGGGGTAAAATTCAACAATTGATTTCCCCCGTCACAGCGCACGCCCTTGGCGTGCGTCGCCGTTCCAGCGGACCCCTTTCCAGCGGACTCATAAGTGGCCGACAACACCGACGAACAACGACCCGGCGGCAAGGAGCCGAGCGACATCCGCCCGATCTCCATCGCCGAGGAGATGAAGCGCTCGTACCTCGAGTACGCGATGAGCGTCATCGTCAGCCGCGCGCTGCCCGACGTGCGTGACGGCTTGAAGCCCGTGCACCGGCGCATCCTCTACGCCATGCAGCGCCTCGGCGTGGACTGGAACAAGAAGCACGTGAAGTCGTCGAAGATCGTCGGCGACACCATGGGCGACTTCCATCCCCACGGCGACATGGCGATCTACGACGCGCTGGTGCGTCTGGCGCAGGATTTCTCCATGCGCCTGCCGCTGATCGACGGCCAGGGCAACTTCGGCTCCGTCGACGGCGACCCGCCAGCGGCCTCGCGCTACACCGAGAGCCGCCTTGCCAAGGTGGCGCAGTACCTGCTCGACGATCTCGACAAGGAGACGGTCGACTTCAAGCCGAACTACGACGACCGCCTGCTCGAGCCCTCGGTGCTGCCGGCCAAGTTTCCGAACCTGCTGGTCAACGGCGCCGGCGGCATCGCGGTCGGCATGGCGACCAACATCCCGCCGCACAACTTGGGCGAGGTGATCGACGCGTGCCTGGCGCACCTCGACAATCCCGAGATCACCATCGACGAGCTGTGCCAGATCATCCAGGGGCCCGACTTCCCCACCGGCGGCCTGATCTTGGGCCGCAACGGCATCCTCGCCGCCTATCACAAGGGCCGCGGCTCCATCCTGATGCGCGCCAAGGTCGACGTGGAGGAGATCCGCAAGGACCGCGAGGCGCTGATCGTCACGGCGATCCCTTATCAGGTCAACAAGCGCACGCTGATAGAGAAGATCGCCGATTTCGTGCGCGAGAAGAGGGTCGAGGGCATAGCCGACATCTGGGACGAGTCGAACCGCGAGGGCATGCGCATCGTCATCGAGCTGAAGCGCGACGCCGTGGCCGATGTGGTCCTGAACCAGCTCTGGCGCTTCTCCGATCTGCAGACGAGCTTCGGCGCCAACATGCTGGCGTTGAACGGCGGGCGTCCCGAGAGCCTCAACCTCAAGGACATGATCGAGTCGTTCACGACGTTCCGCGAGGATGTCGTGAGCCGGCGCACCAAGCACCTCCTGTCGAAGGCGCGCGAGCGCGCCCACGTCCTCGTCGGGCTTGCCATCGCCGTTGCCAACATCGACGAGGTGATCAAGCTCATCCGCCACGCACCGAGCCCGGCGGAGGCGCGCGAGCAATTGATGGCGCGCGACTGGCCGGCGCGCGACGTGGCCCCGCTGGTGGAGCTCATCGCCGATCCGCGCCACAAGGTCTCCGACAAGGGCACCTACCGTCTCTCGGAGGAGCAGGCCAAAGCGATCCTCGAGCTGCGGCTTGCCCGCCTGACCGCACTGGGCCGCGACGAGATCGGCGACGAGCTGAAAAAGATCGGCGAGGAGATCAAGGAGTTCCTCGCGATCCTTTCCTCGCGCCTGCGCGTCGTCGAGATCGTCAAGAGCGAGCTCGGCGCGCTCAAGGCCGAGTTCGCGACCCCGCGCAAGACCGAGATCGTCGAGATGGAGGGCGAGCTCGAGGACGAGGACCTCATCCAGCGCGAGGACTGCGTCGTCACCGTCTCGCTCAGGGGCTACGTCAAGCGCGTGCCGCTCGCGACCTACCGGGCACAGCGCCGCGGCGGCAAGGGCCGCTCGGGCATGTCCACGCGCGAGGAGGACGTCGTCACCAAGCTGTTCATCGCCTCCACGCACACGCCCGTGCTGTTCTTCTCCTCGCGCGGCATGTGCTACCGCATGAAGGTGTGGCGGCTGCCGGCGGCGACGCCGCAGGCGACGGGGAAGGCGCTCGTCAACCTGTTGCCGCTGCAGGAGGGCGAGGTCATCACCTCGATCCTGCCGCTGCCGGAGGACCCGCAGACGTGGGGCGCGCTGCAGCTCGCGTTCGCCACGCGCTCCGGCAAGGTGCGGCGCAACGCGCTCTCCGACTTCGAGAACATCAACCGCAACGGCAAGATCGCCATGAAGCTCGACGAGGGCGATGCCATCGTCGCGGTGCAGATCTGCACGCCCGAGAACGACGTGCTGCTGACGACCGCGCAGGGCCGCTGCATCCGCTTCCTGCTCGAGGACGAGGTGCGCCTCTTCAAGGGCCGCGATTCGGACGGCGTGCGCGGCATCAAGCTCGAGGACGGCGACGCGGTCATCTCCATGACGATCCTCAATCACGTCGAGACGGACGTGGCGACGCGCCTCGCCTACCTGAAGCAGGCGACGATGCTGCGGCGCGCGCAAGGCGAGGAGATCGAAGCGGCGCCGGAGCCCGAGTCCGACGAGGAGGTCGCCGGCGAAGCCGAGCTGTCGCCGGAGCGCTTCGCCGAGCTCAGCGCCAAGGAGCAGTTCGTGCTGACGGTGTCGGAGAAGGGCTTCGGCAAGCGCTCGTCATCCTACGAGTACCGGACCTCGGGCCGCGGCGGGAAAGGCATCGTCGCCATGGTCGTCAACGAGCGCAACGGCCCGCTCGTCGCCTCCTTCCCCGTGGCCCAGAGCGACCAGATCATGCTGGTGACGGGCGGCGGCCAGCTCATCCGCTGCCCCGTCGACGACGTGCGCATCGCCGGGCGCAATACGCAAGGCGTGCGCGTCTTCAAGACCGATGCGGAAGAGCGCGTCGTCTCGGTCGAGCACATCCCGGAGGAGAGCGGCGAGGGGGGCGAGACCGGCGAGGGCGAGGACGAGGGCTCCGAGCCCGCCTAAGCGTGCGCGGGGTGCAGGGAACCGCCCGCCTCTTTGCCGCGTTTGAGCGCACCTGTTCCGTGCGCCGCCGCGAGCGCGCCGGCGACCGGGCTCAGCGCGCACAATCCATCCCAATCCGCCACCAGGGCGCAGTCCCGGCCCGTGCGCGCCACGAGACCGCGAGCCTTGAGGCGCGACATGATCCGGCTCAGCGTATCGGCGTTGAGCGCCAGATAGTCGGCGATCTCGGTGCGCGACAGCGGCACGGCAAAGATAATCCCGGCGGCTGCCGGCGTGCCGAGCCGCAGCGCCAGCTCGATCAAGAACGAGGCCACGCGTTCCTCGCCGTTCAATCCGCCGACGATCGCCGTGTGCAGCACTGCACGCGCGTGCTGATCGGCGAGGCGGTTGCAGATGCTATGGGTCAACTCCGCGTCCTCGCTGAGCAGGGACTCGAAGGTCCGCGCCGGCAGGCGCCATAGCTCGGATGCGGCAACCGCGCTCAACACCGAGCCTGGGAGCGGCGGAGCGGAGGCGGGCGCGAAGATGTCGTTGGGATAGAACAGCGTCAGCAGTTGGCGGCGCTGGCCCGGCGGCAGCGTCTGCAAGACGAGGAGGCCCGAGCGCACGACGTAGACGTTCTCGGGCGCACCCCAGGCTGAAACGAGCTGCTGGCGCTTGTGTGCGCGCACGTTGGTGACCCGCTGCTTCAGCGCAGCAAGCAATCCCTCATTTGGACCTGCAGCCGCAGACGTCGGGCCACCGTGTCGTGGGGGGCGGGGCGGGCGATGCGTGATCACAGGCGCGCGGGCTCGGCTTTGGAATCTAGGCCGACGCTGACCGGCGAATGCTCTTCGAGCCTTGATGCAGGTCAAAGGGGAATGCAGCTGCGACGAAGCGCTCGCGGTCGCCTCGCGCGTTGCCTTTGATCTGCATCAATAATTTGCGTGTCGCATGCGCCACATGCGGGCCGGGATGCGCCCCCCGCTGACCTGTATCAGCCAGGGACCGCAGCAATCGCTCGGCAAGGGCACGATTCTAAAAAAAGCTAATGCCCCGATGAGGTCAGTCGCCCGGACGCTAGGGACGTCCGCGCGGTGTTCGGCCGGAGACGGGGCTTAGGATGAAGAAGCAGATGAAGCTTTTGGCTGGCGCGGCGGCGCTCCTTGCCGGCGCGGTGGCGGCGCTTCCCGCGCAGGCGGGCGACAACAACGGCAACTTCATGGTGCGCGTGCTCGCCACCGGGGTGCTGCCCGACACGAGCTCCGGGGCGATCAGCGTCAACGGCACGCCGACGATTCCCGCCAACTCTTACGACGTGTCGAGCGAGGTCATTCCCGCGCTGACGCTCTCCTACTTCCTCGACAGGCACTGGGCGCTCGAGCTGTTCTGCTGCTTTGCCAAGCACAACATCGACGGTAAGGGAGCGCTCGCCGGGGTGAACGTCGGCGATACGTGGATCTTCCCGCCGGCCGTCACGCTGCAGTACCACCTCGACCCGATACATGGCTTCAAGCCCTATGCGGGCCTCGGCCTCCAGTACATCAACTTCTTCGACACGAGCTCCAACGATCTCGGCGGCACCATGCATATCGACGACGCCGTCGGCTTTACG
>DATIZL010000133.1:0-15360 GCA_035517115.1 Hyphomicrobium sp. | reverse complement strand
CCGTAGAGGACGACCCGATCGGCATTCTCGCCAGCTATAAGGATTTAAGCTGGCCGCTTATCGGGCTCAATCTCGTCGTGCTGCAGGACCCCTCATCTGAGAAGGCCGCGCGTTAGCCAAACCGCGGCGTTCGGCTCAGTTGTCGAGCGATTTACCCCTCACCCGCTCGCTCCGCTCTGCGGAGCTCACGACCTCTCCCGTCCATGCGGAGCATGGCTTCGCCATGACGGGAGAGGTGAAGTTGCTCGCTCGCGTAGCCCGCGGTTTCCGTCACCTCTCCCAGGGGGAGAGGTCGGCCGCGATGCAAAGCAAATCGCGGCCGGGTGAGGGGTTGACCCTCAATGGTGGCCCCAGACCTCCACGGTGGCGTAGGCCTTGTCGCGCTTCGAGGTTGCCAGCACGCGCGAGCGCCAGGTCGCCTGGATCTCCTTGATGGAGCCGTCCTTCTTCAGGTCGACGGGCCCGAACGCCTCATCGGCTGCGACCTTCACGCGGTTGGTGTCGATGTCGTCCTTGGCGCCGTCGGCGTAGACGACCGCGAGCTTGGTCATGGTGATGTCACGGTCCTTGACCGAGACGCGCAGCTGCTTGAAGCCGCCCTCGTTCTTGCCGACGGGGATCTTCACCTGGTCGAAGCCGATCGAGCCCGCGGTGTCGGTGCCGAGCAGCACCCAACCATTGTTGTACTTGACGCCCTCGCCGTTGGGGCCGAGCCAGCCGTCGGTGTACTCGCCGAACACCTCCACGCGCGCCTCGCCTTTGAAATCGGGCTTGGAGCGGTAGATGAGCTGGATCTCCTTGATGAAGCCCTTGTTCTTGAGCGGGATCCAGTCCGTCTTGCGATCGCTGTCGATCTTGGCGTCCTTCAGAAGCGTCTCGCTCTCGCCGTTGCCGTAGACGGCCTTCATCTCGGTGATGTTGATGCCGTTCTTCAGGACGCGCAGGCGGATGCGGTCGAACTTGCCGATCTCGGGCCCGACGCGGATCACGTCACGGTCGACGAGGAAGCCCACGTCCTGCACGCCGAACAGCACCTCGCCGTTGCTCTCGGCCTTCCCGGGCAGCGCATTCGTCGCCTCCGGCGCGGTCGGGCGCGTCTCCACGTCGCGCGAGCGCCGGCGCACCTCGATCACGGCCGAGCCGGCCTTGCCGGCTTCGAGCACCGGGCCCATGGGCGCGACGGTTGCGTCGAGCGCGTGCGCCGTGGCGCTCAATCCGGCCAACGCCAGCACCAGACCCGCAAATCCCAGCCTCAGAGACATGAGCCCCTCTCCATGCGTTGCAAGAATCGTTTGCGCACCCCATGAACCCGTGTAGCTCAGTCCGCGGCGCAAAAAAAGGCGCTCTTCCCGCGGGCCCGCAAACCCTTGTGCCGTCGCCCGGATTGTCGGGGCATTCACCAATACATCGCGCCGCGCGGCGACGCTCTCTAGCGGACCCGTGTTAGAACCTCCGCCATCCGTCAGCCGAGGGGGGCCCATGCCGCAAACAGCCATCGCGCTCGCGCTGCACATCCTCGCCGCCACCGTCTGGGTCGGCGGCATGTTCGTCGCCTATCTCTGCGTGCGACCCGCCGCTGGCTTCCTTGAAGGCCCGCAACGACTGCAGCTCTGGCGCAGCTTCTTCGCCAAGTTCTTTCCCTGGGTGGGGGCGTCGGTGCTGACGTTGCTGGCCACCGGCTACTGGATGCTGATCGCGAGCTTCGGCGGCTTTGCCGGCGCGCCGCTCTACGTCAACCTGATGCAGGCGCTCGGGCTCGTGATGGCGGCGCTGTTCTTGTGGCTCTACCACGGCCCGTGGCTGAAGTTCCGCCGCGCCGTCGACGCCAAGGACTGGACCGCGGCGGGTGGAGAGATCGGGCGTATCGCGCAGATCATCCGCACCAACCTGCCGCTCGGCCTCATCGTGATCGTCATCGGCGGCACGGGACGCCTTTGGGGTTAGTACCGGATGAGGCCCGACGCATCGCTTTAACCTCCCGCTAGCCAATCCACCGCCTAGAGAAATTAACGGTCTTTGGCGTACTCCCTGCTGCAAGGGGCGCCCGGTGGTGAGCGGCGAGCGACGCGTGAGCAAACCAGCAACGTATCATCTGATCTTCAACGCGGTCGGCGCGCTAGCGGTCATCGGCGCCGTCGGCTACGTCGCCTGGTCGCTGTTCCAGGTCGAGCACGAGGAGCCGTGCCGCGGACGCTATCCGGCCCCCACGCGGTTCTCGCTGACGACGCCCGCCGGCGCGCCGCTGTCGCCGATCGAGCTGCAGGGCCGCGCGGGGATAAGCGAGTGGGGCATCCTCGACAACGCCAAGGTGGTGGCGATACCCGAGGCGCCCGGCGCCGCGCTGGAGATCAAGCTCGCGCCCGTCACGAACGAGGGGGTCCAGTCCGACCGGCCGGCGAACGGCGTCGACTTCCGCTGGCTGCCGCTCGGCATGAAAGCGGCGAGGGCGGCCTGCCTCGACTACAGCGTCTTCGTCCCGGAGAAGTTTCCCTTTAGTGACAAGGGCGGCGTCCTCCCCGGCCTGTTCGGCGGTCCGCCGCCGCCTTCCAAGCCGGAGGAAGCCAACCGCTTCACGGCGCGGCTGCAATGGACCGGCGCAGGCGAAGGCGCCCTCTACGCCGCCCCCGCCGGCGCCGGCGCGCGAGCCATAAACCAGAGCGGCTTCCCGCTCGCGCCCGGGCACTGGATGCGCGTGCAGCAGGAGATCGTCTTGAACACGCCCGGCGCGGCCGACGGCATCGTGCGGCTGTGGGCCGACGGCGAGCTCAAGGCCGAGGACACGAGCGTCGAGCTGCGCAAGGACAAAACCGACGGAATAACCGGTGTCCTCGTCGACGTCGGCTATTTGCGCGAGCCCGTTGCGCCGGGGGCGAGCCTCAGGTTCTCGCCCTTCGAGATCTCCTGGCGCTGACCCGAATGCGAGCCCGGACGCCGCTTCACCCCTCCCGTCATGGCGAAGCCATGCTCCGCATGGACGGGAGAGGTCGGGCCGACATGCGCGCATGGGTGAGGGGCGTGTGCGCAAGCGCACCAAGGTGTCATCCTCGGCTTTATGCCGAGGATCCAGCTCGGAGCCAGCTCCTCGGGACAAGAGCTTGGCGCAAACGTCGAAGCATTAGAGTTTGTGACTCGTTGAACCCTGGATCCTCGGGACAAGCCCGAGGATGACACGTGCGGCCCTCCACCTCCGGTCGTGGCGAAGCCATGCTCCGCATGACCGGAGAGGTGAGCACCCTGAGCTACACCGACTCCCGCTTTAACCATAGCCTCCCCATATGAAGCGAACTCCGTTCCGATGGGGAGATCGCGTATGCGCAACATCCTGGGCTTCTTGGGCGAAGGGCTCGCCAACGCAGGCAGCAGCAACGGCACGGCGCAGCCTGTTGCCGGCGAGGCCGCCGGCGACGCGGTGCTGCTCGACCACTACTCGCGCGCCGTCGTCGATGCCGTCGATGCCGTGGCCCCCGCCGTCGTTCACGTCGAGGTCGCCGGGTCACGCAACGGGCGCCAGGCGAGCGGCACCGGCTCCGGCGTCGTCGTTTCGCCCGATGCGCTCATCTTGACCAACAACCACGTCATCGAATCCGCCAAGGCGATCTCGCTGTCGCTTGCCGACGGCCACAAGTTTTCTGCGCGCGTGCTCGGGCGCGATCCGGACACCGATCTCGCGGTGCTGCGCGGCGAGACGGGCGAGACGCTGCCCTCGGCCAAGCTCGCCAACTCCAAGCACGTGCGCCCTGGACAGATCGCCATCGCCATCGGCAACCCGCTCGGGTTTCAGTCGACGGTGACGGCCGGCATCGTCAGCGCCGTCGGCCGCTCGCTCAGGGCGCAGAACGGCCGCTTGATCGGCGACGTGATCCAGACCGATGCCGCGCTCAACCCGGGCAACTCCGGCGGCCCGCTGGTGAGCTCGGCGGGCGAGGTGATCGGCATAAACACCGCGATGATCATGGGCGCGCAGGGCATCTGCTTCTCGGTGGCGGCGAACACCGCACTGCACGTGCTGACGCAAATCCTCGCGCACGGCCGCGTGCGCCGCGCGCGCATCGGCATCGTCGCCGAGCAGATCCCGCTCCCGGCCCGGCTCGCCTACAAGGCCGGGCTATCGCAGGGGAGCGCCATTCGCATTCGCGAGGTGCAGGCGGGAAGCCCGGCCGATCAGAGCGGGCTCAAGACGGGCGATATACTGGTGCGGCTCGATGCCGAGCCGGTGACGGGTGTCGACGACGTCGTGCGGCTGCTGGACGAGCATCGCATCGGGAAGCCCGTAAAGCTGACGGTGATCCGCTCGAGCGGTGTTACCGAGCTCGAGGTGCGCCCCGATGAGCGCGAGCGGGAGGCGTAAGCTGAAGCGCAATTGGGCGATTGCAGTAATGCTGCATCGCGAAGCAAATTGTTTGCAATTGAATGTGAGCGTTGACCGTAATTAATCTTTAAGGTTTCGGAGACGCGACGAAAGAACGACTTGCAAACTCTGGGGAAATGGTATTGAATTCTATTTCCAACGTGGCGCCCTCCCACCTGTCCCCCCTAAGCGGCGTCACGCATTGCAGCCCGCGCTCTTCCCCCGGAGCGCGGGCTTTCTCATTTGAGCGTCTATACGCGGATCAGGACTGCTCGGACGGCTTCCAGCCGGCTTGGCGCGCCTCGGATTCACTGCAGAACCAGCGATCGCTTTTGCCGCTCATATGCACGCGCTCGTAACCTTGCGCCCAAGGCAAAACGTAAATGCGGCGCCCCCCTCTGACATTTCCCTTAATGGGACAACCGTCCGGAGCATCGCGTTTTGCCTCCTCCCATTTCTGCGCCCGATAGTCATCGGGACGGGCGGCTTCCCCGCTCCAAATCCCGGCCTTGTTGGCACGCGCCGCGCTTTCGAGCGAGCCGTAGGACGTAAACAGCCCCGAGGTCGCGAATACATGGCCGCCGCTCACGAGCTCAGCGGCGACGTCCCTCTCGCCGGTATGGCAGGTGCCGAAGCGGCGCCCGTCGTCGTCTGTGGACCCGAGCTTGCAGCGCACGCGTCCCTTGGCGAGGACGCGGGCCATGGCCTCGCGCGCGGCGGCATCGCAACGCCACGGGGTCGAGTCGGCGGACAGGCAGGTTTGGCCGGGAACCGGGGCTTCGATGCCCGAGAGACGAACGGTAGCCCCGCCGACGCGCAGCGTATCGCCCGTGAGCGCGAGGCCGCGGCCCTCGACCGTTGAAGCGTCGCGGACGGAACGCCCGCGTCCATCGGTGGCACCGAGCGCGCGCCAGCCGACAACGGCTGCGCCCACGAGCACCGCGAGGGCAGCGAGAGCGCCGAGGCCGCGCACGACCGCCCCGTCAACCGCGCCAATGCGAATGCCGTTCTCGAGCCAGCGATCGAGCCACTCGGGCCGGTCCTCGTACCAACGCGCAGCCAGCAGCGCGCACAGGATCAAAACGCCGATGAGCAGCGCGATCACGGCGTCGCTGTCGCCGCGCATCGAGGCGAGGCGTCCCGCTGCGCCCAAGACGGCGACGCCTCCGGCGATGGCGAGCGGCACGCTCAAGCTCGGCTGACGCAGGAGCGCAAACAGGGGGCCGAGCCGTCCCCACCCCGCGGACGCCAAGGGCGCCAGCACGCCCCACAGCCACGACGCAGCTCGCACAAGCGCGGCGAGCAGGGCGAGCACGATGGTGTAGAGCGTGATCGCGAACGTCTTGAGGCCCGAGCCGAGCACGGGAAGGCCCGCGCGCACTTTGCTGTCGGCGGCGCGCAAGCCGGCGGCACCGAAGGCCGCGCCCTTCTGCCCGGCCGCGGCAGCCCCGCGGCCCAGCGCCTGCGCGCCGACCACGCCCGCTTCGGCGCCGCGCACTCCCGCGGCTCTCAAATTCTGCACGGCGTCCTTGGCCGCCTGGCCCACGCGCTCGCGCCGGTTCTTCCGCCGCACCAGAATGGTGGTGCGCACGTACTCGCGCCATTCGAATCCGTCGTTGCGCTTGCGCCAACCGAACATGCGGCCTCCACGCTCGTTGTCAGTGGGTGGCGACTAGGCTGCTCGCGACGCAGCCGAAAAGGGGGCCATTAGGATGCAAAGCGATGATGGCAAGCCTTTGGCCTCCGCGCGAGCCTAAAGCTCAGTGATATCCCTCGCCCTCGCGCATTTTGCCCCGGAACGTCCAGTAGACGAACACCGTGTAGCCGAGGATCACCGGCAGCATCACCAGCACACCGATGAGCGTGAAGATCTGCGACTGCGGGACCGCGGCGGCGTCCCAGATCGTGATCGACGGCGGCACCAGATAGGGCACGTTCGAGATGGCGAGCCCGAGGAAGCCCAACAGGAACAGGCCGACCGTGCAGAGGAACGGCATCACCTCGCGGCCGGTGTTGAGTCCGCGCCAGCAGGCCCACGCGACGATCGCCGTCGCGATCGGCACCGGCGACAGATAGAGAATGTTGGGCCAGGCAAACCAGCGCTCTGCAATGAGCTCGAACGCGAGCGGCGTCCACAAGCTGATGATCGCCATGATTGCGAGCACCGCCAGCAACAGCTTTTTCGCCCAGCCGCGCGCATCCTCCGCCAACGGCCCGTCGATCTTCATGACGAGCCAGGTGGCGCCGAGCAGCGCGTAGCCCGCGAGCAGCGCGACCCCGGTGAACAACGGGAACGGCGCCAGCCAGTCTAGGGAGCCGCCGGCGAACGCCTTGTCCTTCACCTCGATCCCTTGCAGGTAGCCGCCGAGCACGACGCCCTGCATGAAGGTCGCGACGATCGAGCCCCACGAGAATGCGTTGTCCCAGAACTCGTGGCTCGGCTTCGCGGCCCAGCGGAACTCAAAGGCGACGCCGCGGAACACGAGCCCCATGAGCATGATCAGGATCGGCAGGTAAAGCCCCGGCAGGATCACGGCGTAGGCGAGCGGGAAGGCCACGAGCAAGCCGCCGCCCCCCAGCACGAGCCAGGTCTCGTTGCCGTCCCAGAAGGGCGCGACCGAGTTCATCATCAGATCGCGGCACTTCTCCTTCGGCTCGAACTGGAAAAGGATGCCGAGGCCGAGGTCGAAGCCGTCGAGGATGACGTAGAGCGCGACCGCGGTGCCGATGAGCGCGGCCCACACGAGGGGAAGCCAATAGGCGATGGCGTCCATGGCTCTAAGTCTCCTCGATGGCGACGTGCGCGGCGCCCTCGGCTGCCGATAACGGGCGCGAGGGCATGCCCTCGGGCTCGGCGGCGGCGGCGCCCTTGGGCCCGTACTCGATGAGGCGGTTGATGTAGTAGATGCCCATCGAGAACACGACGCCGTAGACGAGCACGAACAGCACGAGCCCAAGCAATACGGCGCCGAAACCGACGGGCGAGGCCGCATCCGCCGTGCGCAGCACGCCGGTGGCGATCCACGGCTGGCGCCCGACTTCGGTCACGTACCAGCCGGCGAGAATGGCGATGAAGCCGAGCGGCCAGGCGTATTGCGCCGCCTGCAGGTACCAGCGCGTCGCGAACAGCCGTCCGCGCAGCCACAGCCACGCGCCGACCCATCCGATGGCGATCATCAGCACGCCGATGCCGACCATCAGCCGGAAGGCGAGGAAGACGGGAAAGATCGGCGGGCGGTCCTCGGGCTTGAACTCCTTCAAGCCGGGGAAGAGCCCGTCGAGTTCGTGCGTGAGGATGAGGCTCGCGATGTTGGGTATCGCGATCTCGAAGTTGTTGCGCTCCTCACGCGAGTTGGGGATGGCGAACAGCACCAGCGAGCCAGGCTGCGAGCCATCCCAATGGCTTTCGATCGCTGCGACCTTGGCGGGTTGATATTTCAGCGTGTTGAGGCCGTGCTGGTCGCCGATCAGCACCTGCAGGGGCGCGAGCAGCGCCACCATGCCGAGCCCCATGCGCATCATGGTGCGGCTTTCCTCTTGGAACCGCCCGGCGAGGAGATAGCGCGCGCCCACCGACAGCACGACGAGCGAGGTCGTGAGGTAGGCCGCGGTGAACATGTGCGCGAAACGGTAGGGGAAGCTCGGATTGAAGATGACGGCGATCCAATCGAGCGGGTAGGCGATGCCGTCGCGGACCTCGTGCCCCGCAGGGGTCTGCATCCAGCTATTGGCGGACAGGATCCAGAACGCCGATAGCGAGGTGCCGAGCGCGACCAGGATCGCGGAGAGCACATGCAGTCCGGGCGGCACCCGCTGCCAGCCGAACAGCATAATGCCGAGGAAGGTCGCCTCGAGGAAGAACGCCGTCAGCACCTCGTAGCCCAAGAGCGGGCCGAGCACGTTGCCGACCACGACCGAGAAGCGGCTCCAGTTGGTGCCGAACTCGTAGGACATCACGATGCCGGAGACGACGCCCATCGCGAAGGAGACCGCGAACACCTTGGTCCAGAAGCGCGCGAGCCGCAGCAGGTGATCGCGGCCGGTCAGGCGCCAACGCACCAGCAGCGTAGCGATGAACGCGGCGAGCCCGATCGTGAAGCTCGGGAAGATGATGTGGAACGAGATCGTGAATGCGAACTGGATGCGGGCGAGCAGAAGGGCGTCGAATTCCATGGGAGGCTGCCGCAGGCGTTGGCTTGGCAAAGAGCGCGCATTCTGCCGTCCTTTGCGCGCTCCGTCGAGCGACTCGGTCGCATCCGATCGTCACAGTTCACCGAAAACGGAATGTCTGGAGGGCGCGGATGTCAGTCCGTCGCGAGCTGCGCGAGCGGAGCGGCCCAGAACCGCATCATGCCGTTGGCGCCCGCGGAGACGAGGTGCTGCCCATCGGGCGCAAAGGCAACCGCCGTCGCGCCTCCCGTGTGGCCACTCAAGGCGCGCAGGATGCGGCCGCGCCGGATGTCCCACACGCGCACCGTGCCGTCCTCACTCGCCGAGGCGAGCAGGTCCTCTCCGGGAGAGAAGGCCACGTCCGATATGCGGCCCTTGTGGCCGGTGAGCGAGCGCATGCGGCGCGAAGAGTTGATCGACCACACGTCGATGCGGCCATCGAGAGAGCCACCGGCCAGCGCGCGGCCGCTGTGCGAGAAGGCGACCGCGGTCACGAAATCGCGCTCGCCGCGATAGGTGCGCTTCTCGCTCAACGTCTGCAGGTCCCAGAGGCGCACGGTTTTGTCGGCGCCGCCGGAGGCGAGCAGGAACTGCTGCGGGGAGTAGGCAAGCGCCTGCACCGCATTCTCGTGCCCGTCGAACACGTGCAGGGGGGCCGCCGGCTGGTTGGCGTCCCACAGCGTCACTTTCCAATCGTGGCTGGCGGTCGCGAAACGCGTGGCATCGCCGGTGAACGTAACGGCCCAGATGTTGGCCTCGTTGCGCTGAACCGTCACAACCTTAGCGGCGTGCTCCAGGTCCCACAGCACCGTCTTGCCGTTGGCGTGGCCGGTGAGCGCGCGCGTCCCGTTGAGCGCGAGCGACGTGGCGCGCCCGTCGTCGAGCTCGATCGTGCGGATGAGCGTGTGGTAGGCGGCGTCCCAGACCTTCAGCGTGGCGTCCTCGCCCGCGGTCACGATCCACTTGCCGTCCTCGCTGTAGACCATGCCGGTGACGGCACCATGATGCGCCTCGACCTCGGCGATGGGGGTGACGACCGCAGGCCGCGATGGGCTTTGCAACGACTGCGTCTGGCTCAAGGGCACCGCCTCGCCGCGGCTTTCAAAGCGCGGGAAGCGGTCCTGCAGAGCAACTGCGGCGCTGGCGACGCCGACGCCGATCAACAGCTTGAACGCAATCGGGATCCAGGCGCGGCGGCTACCTTTCACCGGGCGTGGCCGCGGGGCGCGTTGCTTGACCTCGACGAGGGCCCGGTTCTTAGGGACGGCCGGCTCCACCTTCTTGGGCGGCTTTGCGGGCTTGAGCTTCGCCTCCCTCTTCTTCGGCGGCGCGGGCGCCTCGACCTTGGGCTCCGGCGTGGGCTTTGCCGGCGCGGCTGCCGCTTCCGCCTCCGCGGCGGGCTTCTTGCGCAACCCTTCGAGGATGTTGAGCATGCTGCCCTTGGGCGCTGGCACATCGGGCGGCGGCAGCACCGTCGGGGGAGGCGCGGTGATCTTCTCGGTGACCGCGTTGGCAGCAGCGGCCTCGACCTCCTCGAGTTTCTTTTCTTTCGCGCGCGCACGACCCCAGCCGGTGCGGGGCGGATCCGGCACCAGGAGATCACCGCGCCAAGCCGCGATCGACTGCGGACGCGCTTCGATGTTGAGCTTCAGCGCCTTGTCGATCGCTTTCAAAAAGCCCGCGCGATAGGAGCTCAGCGCCGCTTCCGCCGCGGGAACAATCTCGTCCTTCACCATGCGCGAAGGAGCATCCGGCGGCCGCTTGCCGGTGACCGCGTGATAGAGCGTGGCACCCATCGCATAGATGTCGGTCCACGGTCCCTGGCGCTTGCTCGTCTCGGCGTACTGCTCGTAAGGGCTGTAGCCGGGCTTCACCAGCGCCGAGATGGTCTTGGAGCGGGTGGCAACCTCGCCGCGCGCCGACCCGAAGTCGATGAGGACAGGATCCCCCGACTTGCGGATGATGATGTTGTCGGGCGCGATGTCGCGGTGCAGGAAGTCGGCCTTGTGGATCATCTCCAGCGCGTCGAGCAGCGGCGCCAGGACGATGTCGAGCTCCTTCTGGCGCGGTGCGCGGCCCAAAGCCTTGAGCCATCCCTTTAGGCTCTGGCCCTCCTCGAAATGGAGCACCATGTAGCCGGTCTTGTTGTCGCGGAAATAGCGGTGGAGCTGGACGATATTGGTGTGGTTGAACTTGGCGAGCGTCTGCGCTTCCTCGATGAAGCGTTCGAGCCCCCAAGTATAGTCGCCGGCCGCGTCCTGCGAGCGCGGCACAACCTCCACGCCTTCACTGCGCAGCGCGATATCGCTGGGAAAGTATTCCTTGATGGTGACGGGGCGGCCGAGCGCAAGCTCCTCGGCAAGGTAGGTGACGCCGAATCCGCCAGCTCCCAGCACACGCTCGATGCGGTAGTCGCCGACCAGCACTGTCCCGCTTGGTAGCGCTATGAGATTCGTCATGGTTCCCCAAGACGAGCAAGCCCAGGCAACCGCATCAAAATTGCCCGGGCCGGTCGTCGATGACGCGTGGCCTCCGGACACAGTGTTGGCGCACAAATGTGGCGCGCGCACGGGCGATCGCCTCGTGTTGAACAAATCTTGGGCCGGTCGCGTTGCGGCCATGTTGCTGCCGTCATGGGGCACGACTCTGTTGGTGATTGGCTCAAGAGAAGACCATGAGACCGGCGTGGTCGTCGTTTTTGGCGCTTGCGGCCGCTGCAGCGGCCTTCGACGCTCCTCTCGCCGCGGCGGCTACAACCGAATCGCGCACGGGCGCGGCTGTCTTCTCGGCGCAGGACCTCCTTCTCCGCTCGAGCATCCTTGAGGACGTAGCCGGCACGGGCGCGCGGCTGTGGGTGCCGCTGCAGCAATGGGTCGGCGAAAGCTACGCGCGTGCTCCGGCATTGGTGCTCGGGCTCGCGGTGGTCATCGCAGTGCCGCCGTTGGCGCTCGCCGGCCTCATCGCGCGCAGGAAGCGGCGCCATTTCGCGTCCTCGCCGGACACCACGCTAGCGCTGACGCGCGCGGGCAAGCGGTCGCTCTCGGCACTCGACGCTGAGTCCTTGAAAACAGAAGGATTTTCGTGGCCGACGGAGGCCTGGGTCGACATCCCGGGCAGCCCCGGCGGCCGCTACGTCATCGGCCGCACGCTGGTACGCATTGGCCGCGAGGCAGACAACGACATCCGCCTCGCGGCCAAGACCGTGCACCGCTATCACGCCGCCATCCGGCGCACGGCGGACGGCGAGGTGATGATCACCGACCTCTCCGGCGCCGACGGCAACGGAGTGCTCGTCAACGGGGCGCCGGTCGGCGAGGCGCGCCTAAAAAAGGGCGATGTCATCAACATCGGTGAGGTCAAGCTGAAGTTCGACGCGCGGCCGGTCTAAGCGGCCGAGATAAGCGGCGGTGACGCCAGGCGGGCAGGGGCATGAAGCTATTTCCGGCAAGGATCTTTGGGAGATTTGCAATGTCAGAGGAACGCGCGAGCGCGACGGAGGCAAGGATGACACAAGGTGCGAAGGCGGGACGGATCCTGGGCTCGCTCAAGGATGCCCTCAACGCGGCGAGCCGCGACGACACGCAGCGCGGCGCCAAGCCGGTTGTTGCGGATGCGGCGAACGCAACGCGCGCCGAGACGGCAGTGGTGAAACCGGCCGCGGTGCAGGCCGAGCCGACGCGCAAGGACGCCGCCGCACCGGCCGGCGCCGGCTTGAGCGCGACGGAAGCGGCGCGCGAGGTCAAAGGGCAGACCTCGCTGAAGCAGCCCGACAAGCACGTCGAGTTCTCCAACCCGCCGACGACGCGCGTCGTGAAGCCCGAGCGCAAGCCGCAGGAGGACACCGCGCGCACGCAGCTCGTGCGCGGGAAGGTCGAGGTGAAGCGCGGCGCCTTCGAGCAGGATCCGGTGGTCGGCTGGCTCGTCGTCGTGGGCGGCCCCGGCATCGGCTCCTACCGCCCGATCTTCGAGGGCAACAACACGCTCGGGCGCAACTCCAGCCAGCGCATCCCCTTGGATTTCGGTGACGATTCGATTTCTTCGGAGGAGCAGGCCTATATTCGCTACGATTCCTCGGCACGCTCGTTCCTGTTCGTGCCGAACCTAGCGAAGACCAACGTCGTCTCCATCAACGACAAGAGACCAACAGGAGCGGTCGAGCTCAACCAAATGGACGTGATCACGGTGGGCCGTACCCAGGTGGTGTTCGTCCCGTTCTGTGGCCCCGAGTTCGATTGGGCCGAGCTGACCGATGCCAAGGGCTGATGCAGGCATTCGATTTCGCCGCGCGCGCCACCAGGGGCGCGCGGGACTACCAAGAGGACGCGAGCGCATTCTGGCCGCCGGAGGGCTCCTCCGGCGGCGAGGACTTGCCGACGGCTAACTCGCCGCGGCTCGTCGCGGTGCTGGCCGACGGCATGGGCGGGCACACCGCGGGCGCGCTCGCCTCCCGCGTCGTCTGCGAAAGCTTCATCTCCGCCTACAAGGGCCTCAACGGCTCACGTCCCCAGCGCTTGTTGAAATCGCTGCAGTCGGCCAACGATGCCATTGCGGTGAAGGTGCGTGCCAACCCCATCCTGTCCGGCATGGGCTCGACGCTCGTTGCCGCCGTGTTCACCGATGACGGCGTCGAATGGGTGAGCGTCGGCGACAGCCCGCTCTTGCTCTTCCGCAAAGGCGAGATCGCGCACTTGAACGAGGACCACTCGCTCGCCCCCGAGCTCGACCGGCTGGCCGCACTCGGCCGCATGACGGCGGAGCAGGCCAAGGCCGATCCGCGCCGCCACATGCTGCGCTCGGCCGTGACGGGCGACGACCTCGACCTCGTCGACGTGTCGCGCCGCCCGCTCGTGCTGGAGCCCGGCGACTACGTGATCCTCGCGAGCGACGGCTTGCAGACGCTGGAGACGAGCGAGGTGCAGCGCATCGTCAAGGCCTACGCGGAGGCCGGCGCGGAAGCGGTGGCGGAGGCGCTGATACGGGAGGTGGAGGCGCTGCGCGATCCCCACCAGGACAACACGACCGTCATCGCCGTGCGCCCGCTGCCGGAGGCGGCGGACCAGGCCTAGATCGCGGTTCGAAATCCGATGTTCCCCGAATGTTCTTGCGACCGCCCGCGCTAACGTTGCGCGTGCATTGCTAGCCGCTGGATCGGCGGCCAGGGGCGCCCCGGGGGGCATCGTGTACGGCCAGATCTCCACGCTCGCCTTCGTCGGCATCGAGGCGCGCCCCGTCGAGGTGCAGGTGCGCATCACGCCGGGGCAGACCGCGCTCGTCATCGTCGGCCTGCCCGACAAGGCAGTGGCGGAGAGCCGCGAGCGCGTGCGCAACGCGCTGCACGCCGTCGGGCTCGGCATGCCCTACCGGCACGTGACAGTGAACCTCGCCCCCGCCGACCTGCCCAAGGAAGGCAGCCAGTTCGATCTCCCCATCGTGCTCGCCATGATGGTCGCCATGGAGGCGATCGCGCCCGACGCGGTCGCGGGCTACGCGGCGATCGGCGAGCTCGCACTCGACGGCTCCATCCGCACGGTGCCGGGCGCGCTGCCCGCCGCCATCGGCGCCAACGCCATGGCCAAGGGGCTCATCTGTCCCGCAGCCTGCGGGCCGGAGGCCGCCTGGGCCGGCGAGGACGTGGACATCCTCGCGGCGCCGCACCTGCTCTCGCTCGTCAACCATTTCAAAGGCTCGCAGACGTTGTCGCGCCCCAAGCCCAACGTCGAGCGCGATACGGCGGCACTCCCCGACCTGCGCGACGTCAAAGGCCAGGAGAGCGCCAAGCGCGTGCTCGAGGTCGCGGCTGCCGGCGGTCACAACTTGCTGATGATCGGGCCGCCGGGCGCGGGAAAGTCAATGCTGGCGTCTTCCTGCGCTTGCTACGCAATGCCGGAAGTCTCCATGGTGCACAGCCTCGCCGGCGAGCTCATGGGCGGCAAGCTTGCGAGCGAGCGACCGTTCCGCGCGCCGCACCACTCGGCGAGCATGGCGGCGCTCGTGGGCGGCGGCACGCGGCCGAAGCCCGGCGAGGTGAGCCTCGCGCATCTGGGCGTGCTGTTCCTCGATGAATTGCCCGAGTTCCAGCCGGGTGTGCTCGACGCCCTGCGCCAGCCGCTCGAGAGCGGCGAGACCATCATCGCGCGCGCCAACCACCGCATCGCGTACCCCTCGCGCATCCAGCTCGTCGCCGCCATGAACCCGTGCAAGTGCGGGGCGGCCGGCCCAGGGGCGAGCTGCAAGCGCGGGCCGCGCTGCGCCGCCGAGTACCAGGCGCGCATCTCCGGGCCGCTGCTCGACCGCATCGACCTGCAGATCGAGGTGCCGGCGCTGTCGGCGGCCGACCTCCTGCTCCCGGCTCCCGCCGAAGGCAGCGCGGAAGTGCGCGCGCGGGTGACGCGGGCGCGCGAAGTGCAGCGCGAGCGCTTCGTAGCGCTCGGTGCACGCGCCATGCGCACCAATGCCGATTGCAGCGGCCGCATTCTGGAGGAGATCGCCACGCCGGACGCCGACGGCGTCGCCTTGCTGCGCCAAGCGGCGGATGCGCTCCATCTTTCCGCGCGCGGCTTCCACCGCACGCTGCGCGTCGCCCGCACGCTCGCCGACCTCGACGGCGCAGAGAGGGTCGCGCGCGTACACGTGGCCGAGGCGCTGAGCTATCGCGGCGAGACGTTGCGGCGGTCGAAAGCCGCGTGAGGCCAGAGGCATTAGGCAAGAGGCAAAAGGGGCTGAGGGAACTCGACGGATGATCGCCTCGCACCGGGATCTGAAGGTCTGGCAGCAGGCGATGGATCTAGCCGAAGCCGCCTGCCTCCTCGCAAGCCAGCTGCCGAAGCTGGAAGCGCGGGCTC
>DATIZL010000132.1:0-9833 GCA_035517115.1 Hyphomicrobium sp. | reverse complement strand
CTATCCCCTTGATTGGCGCCACCGGACTGACCGCCTCGATTGGTCAGCTACGAATAATATCAGCGTGCATTTTCCCACTTGAGGATTGCGGAAGCTGCCATGCGCTTCTGGCTCACTTCCTTCGAATAGTGCTCGACCATCTGCATCGACTTAATTTGTAATCAGGGGGTCGCCAGGTTCAAATCCTGCAGCCGGCACCATTCACTCAAACCGCCGCTGAAAGCCACCCGCTGCCTGAGCACCCATGCCCAAGACCTGACCGTCGAGATCACGTACTGCCGGCTATGCGGCTGGGGGTTGCGCGCTGCCTGGATGGCGCAGGAGCTCTTGTCGACCTTCTCCGAGGAGCTCGGCTCCGTCACCCTCACGCCGGACGTGACCGGCGGCGTCTTCGAGGTCCGCCTCGACGGCGCCCTCGTCTGGTCGCACAAGGACAAGGGCCGCTTTCCCGATATCAAAGAGATAAAGCAGCTCGTCCGCGATCGCGTTGCGCCCGATCGATCCTTGGGCCACGCCGACCGGGAGTAGTGCGGTGCGCGCCGGTGAAGAGAGCTCGTGACATGGGCGACTTGACCCGGCTCGGCATCGCCGCCTCCCTCATCTGGGCCATGGGCAGCGCCTACGTCCTCACCCAAGCCAACAAGCAGGCCTACTTCCAAGCCCACGCCAAGGACTGCCTCGCGCTGCAGAAGGCGCCTCCCCCTAAGTTCAATTTGTGGACCTGCGGGGCGGAGAACCGCACGCAGTGGGAGGAGGCCCGCAAGCACGCCTGGAACGGCGTCGCCTTGCGCGCGCTCGGGCCGATAGCATTGGGCTGGCTCTTCGCCTACGGCATCGCCCGGCTCAACCGGCGCGCCCGCGACTGACGCGGCAGTGCGGAACGACGCCCTTGCCTGGCTCCCGCCGCCGTGGCACTCGACAAGGCCAAGCACCAACAAGCCAACCGGGAGCACGCCCATGGACGCCAAGACCCTCCTCATCCTGATCCTGATCGCGGCCGTCGGCGTGCTCGGCTACCTCTACTACGACGCCCGCCAGCACTCGGTGAGCGTCGACCTGCCGAACCTCAAGATCGAGGCGAAGTAGGCGGCCGCCTTCCCGCGCCGGCCCTGACCTACGTCAAAAAGCCCGGCGTGGCGGCCGCAATTGCGGCTTTGCACGGCAATACGGCATCAACACTGTGCCCCGGATGTCATGGCAGCCGGGGGGCCCGTGCTCTACGATGCCTGTGGACCTTCGAGTCCGGTCCACAGGGGCACCGCCGATGCTGACCAGGCCCGACCTGCGCGCCGATTCCGACGCCGCTAGAGACGTGACCGTCGAGATCGCCTCCGTCGCCACCGCGGTCCCGGAGCACACCATCACCCAGGACGATGCGGCGCTGAGGGCGCAGACCTTCTTTCCCCAGTTCGCGCGGCTCGAAGCGCTCTACACTAATACCGGCATCGACTGCCGCTACTCCATCGAGCCCATGGAGTGGCACCTGCAGCCGCACACCTGGGAGCAGCGCACCGAGGTCTACCAGCGCAACGCGCTCGACCTGCTCGAGCAGGTCGCCTGCCAGGCGGTGGCGGATGCGGGCCTCACCCTGCGCGACATCGACGTCATCGTCTCCAACACCGTGACCGGGCTCGCCATCCCGAGCCTCGAGGCGATGCTGATGAACCGGCTCCCCTTCCGCTCCGACGTTGAGCGGCTGCCGATGTTCGGGCTCGGCTGCGGGGCGGGCGTCGGCGGGCTTGCGCGCGCGGCCCGTATGGCGCAGGCGCGCCCCGGCGCCAACGTGCTGTTTTTGACGGTCGACCTGTGCACGCTGTGCATGCGCACCGACGACCAGAGCCTGGCCATGTTCGTCGCCGCCGCGCTGTTCGGCGACGGGGCGGCGGGCGTCGTCTTGCGCAGCCACGCCGGGGAGCGGCGCGGGCCTCCGCGCGGGCGGGCGCGCATCGGCGCCATCGGCGAGCACTTCTGGGCCAAGACCGAGCACATCATGGGCTGGGCCATCAAGAACGACGGCTTCGGCGTCGTCTTGAGCCCGGAGCTCCCCACCCTCATGCGCGAGCGCCTGGGCGAGGCGCTGTTCCCGTTCCTCGAGCGCGCCGGGCTCTCGCTCGCCGATTTCAACGGCTTCCTCTTCCACCCCGGCGGCAGCAAGATCCTCAACACCGCGGAGGAGGCCCTGCGCCTGCCGCGCGAGCACTTCCGCTTCTCCTGGGAGGTCTTGCGCAAGTACGGCAACATGTCGTCGGCGACCGCGCTGTTCGTGATCAAGGAGGCGTTCGGCGCAGGCGCGCGCGGGCGCTACCTGCTCGGCGCCTTCGGGCCGGGGTTCTCGGCCTATTTCGTCGTCCTCGACCTCTATTGACCGCGACGGCCTCCCTCACCTCTCCCGGAGGGAGAGGTGTTCCGTCACCCCGCCGTCGCAGCGCCCGTCAGCCCCGCGATGCCGCGCACGCGCGTCAGGTTGGCGATGAGGCCGACGAGAGCTGGCGCCACCGCGATCGCGCCCACGCTGAAGGCGCGCGCCGGCGCGTAGCGGAACGTCGCCTCTACCGCGCGCGCCCACAGAAACTGCGTGCGGATGCGGGCAAGAAAATCCCTCTGGAACTCGCCGGCGCCCTGCCCGCTGAGCACCGCGCGTGCCGCCGCGAGCCCCGAGGATAGCGCCAGCGAGGTGCCATCGCCCGTGAACGAGGGGATGACGCAGAGCTGGTCGCCCACCGGGTACACGTTGGGCGCGATCATCGCGCGGCGCACGTAGCCATAAGGGATGGCGGAGACCGCCGCCGGCCGCGCGGAGAGGAAGCGCGCGCCGGAAAGGAGATCGCCGAGGGCGGAGGACTGCCGCGCAATGTGATCGAGGTGCGCGCGCCAGTCGGCACCCCGCTCCTGCATCGCCTCATCGTCCAGCAGCCAGCAGATGGTGGCGGCGCCGTCCTCCACGTTGCAGGCCCCGATGTAGCCGCCGCGGTAGCTGACGAGCTGCACGATGCCGTCGAGCGCGGCCGCGGCCTCGCGCGTCGGCACCAGGGAAATTTTCATCGCCGTCCGGCTGCCGGGTCCGCGCGGGAAGCCACGCAGGTTGTGCTTGCCCGTCGCCAGCGCCGCGCATTGTGCCGCGTAGCTCGTCTCGCCGAGGCGCACGCGCACGGCTCTCCCCTCAGGCTCGAGCGCAGTCGCCGCCTCTCCGCGGATCAACTCCGCGCCCGCCGCCTGCGCCTTCGACAGTAGCGCCTCGTCGAGGCTGAGGCGCGTTAGTCCGGCGGCGCGGAACGGCAAATCGCCCATCGCCCGCCGCTCGCCGGTGACGAGCCGCAGGGTCTCAATGCCGGTCGCGCCCAAGGCCGCGGTGTCGAGCCCGAGGTAAGCCAAGAGCTCCTGCGCCTCTCCGCTCAGGAAGTCGCCGCAGACTTTGAGCGATGGCCCGCCGGTGCGCTCGATCACGGCAACGCGCCTGCCGCGGCGCGCAAGCTCGAGCGCGAAAGCCGCGCCCGCGAGGCCCCCGCCGGCCGCAATGGCATCGAAGTCCGCCATGGAGCGATTACGGCACGCGCGGCTCCCGGGCGCAACCGGCGCGGTCAAACCGCGGAGGCGCCGTTGTCGCGGCGCGCCTTAAGCAGCCGCCCCAGCGCCACGAGCAGGAGCTCGAGCGCCAGGAAGGCAAGCATCAACCCGGCCGAGTTCAACAGCATCCGGCCGTAGCCGAGCTTCGTTACGTCGATGAAGGGATAGGGGTACCAGCCCGTGGCGTAGCCGTGCCCCAGCGTCCACCCGAGATACGCGAACGGGTAGGCGAGCGAGTCGACGCCGTTGCGCCAGCCGATCTCGTCCTTGGGCACGAACAGGAGCCAGTCGAGCACGAACAGCGGCGGTATCACGTAGTGGAGCACGTACTCGAGGTCGAGGTGCAGCCCCGTCGCCTTGTCGATGGCGCTCAGAAGCACGTAGTAGACGGTCCCCACGATCACGATGTAGCCGGCAATCGCCGTGCGTACCGAGGGGCGGTCGAGGAAGCGGCCGAGACCGGATTGCGGCGCAAGAACCGGCGCTAGCATGGCCACGGCCGCGAGCAGGTTGGTGAGGATCGTGAAGAAGCTGAAGAAGCGTACGCTCGATGCCGGCAGCAAGGCGCCGCCTTCGCCGTGCGTGACGAGCCAATATTGCACGGCGACGGCCACGAGCCCGAGCGCGCCAACGAACGTGCGGTAGAGAGTCTTCATGGTCCCTCGCCGCGCCGCTTCTTGAGCGCCGCATCCTCGAGCAGGATCTTGTAGTAGAGCACCGCGCTCCACATGCAGCCGAAGATGGCGGCGACGGCGGCGTCGGCGAACACGAGCGGCAACAGGAACGTCTCCGCGATGGTCACCGTGTAGTTGGGGTGGCGGACGAAACGATAGGGTCCGCTGCGCACGATCGGCGCCTTGTCGAGCGTGATGATGCGGTGGGTCCAGTAGCGCCCCAGGGTGGCTATGATCCAGTAGCGTACGACCTGCAAGAGGAGATAGAGCGCGAGCAGCGGCCACAGGATCGGCGCCGTCGGCGGGATCAGCAGGAAGATGGCGGCGATCCAGGCCAGGTGCGTGATGGCGACGACAGGGTAGTAGTCGTGCCCCGCCTCGCGCCCGCCCTCGGCAATCAGCCGGCGCGTGTTGCGCTCAGAGTGGAGCTCCTCGAGCCCGCGCTGCAAGAGCAAGAGAATGGCCGCAATCTGCGGCGCACCGAAGCTTGGCTCAACCATCGCATCCTGCTGGGACTGACGGGCGAATCGCTGCGGGGTGCAGCGGCGGCGGAGTATGCGATATCCCGGGCTGCGCGGAAACTCCACGGGGCGGGTCCCCGACGCGGCTCCTTGGCATCTTAGGCGAGAGACCGTAATGAGGCCGCTGCAGTTCAATGCCGAGACCGCCCGAATTTCCGCCCTGCGCATGAGCCTACGCCGCCCACCGCCGATCCTTCCCCGCGCCGGCGAGCTGCTCGCCCGCTACGACGTGCTGTTCTGCGACGTGTGGGGCGTCCTGCACGACGGCCATCGCGCCTTCAAGGACGCGTGCGAGGCGCTTCTGCGCTTCCGTGCACGCGGCGGCACCGTCATCCTCGTCTCCAACGCACCGGTGCCGGGCGTAGGCGTCGCCGCCATGCTGGATCGCTGCGCCGTGCCGCGCGAGACCTGGGACGACATCGTCGCCTCCGGCGAGATCGCGCTCCGCCACATTGCCGAGAAGGGCTACAGCCGCCTCTTTTGCATCGGCCCCGCCGAACGCGACGCCGCCACCTTCGAGCGCCTCTCCGCCAAACCGGCGCCGCTCGAGCAGGCAGAGGCCATTCTCTGCACTGGGCTCAACGACGACAGGACCGAGACGGCGGAGGACTACCGGGAGCTTCTGCACCGCGCCCGCGCGCTGCGCCTGCCCTTCGTGTGCGCCAACCCCGACCTCGTGGTGGATGTCGGCGGCCGTCAGTTCATCTGTGCCGGCGCCGTCGCCGACCTTTACGAGCGCATGGACGGAGAGGTGTTCTGGGCCGGCAAGCCGCACGCCAACGCCTACGACGCGGCGCAATCCGCGGCCGAGGCAGTGCGTAAAGGGCCCGTGGACAGGCGGCGTGTCCTCGCCATCGGGGATTCTCTGCGCACCGACCTCAAGGGCGCGGAGGCGGCCGGCATCGATGCCATCTTCATCGCCTCCGGCATCCATCGCGACGAGACCATGGGCTCGGGCGACCTCACGCCCGAGAAGCTCGAAATTCTGTTCAGCCCGCCGGCCCCGCGTGCACTTGCAGCACTGGGAAAACTCGTCTGGTGAGGCGGGCCCGCCATTGCTGGCCTCTCCCGCCAAAGCTAGTATTTCTCAAAATAGATCTCGGGGGGACGTCCATGGACCGCGCATTGATTCTCGCTCTCGCTGGCGCTTTCTCGCTCGCCGCTACCGCAGCGCTCGCCGACGACACCGGCCTTGCCTACTCGCACACGCTGCGCAAGGAAGGCGGCCGGACTTGCATGGCCGATCATTTTCACTCCGGATCCGGAGACGGCCGCACGAAGGAGGCCGCACGCAGCGCCGCCGTCCGCTCCTGGATCGACTTCACCAACTTCGAGTACGGCACGGTCTGGGCGCGCTTCGGCATCGCGGCGAGCCCCTCGACCCAGTACACCAAAGCCGAGAAGGGCTGGAGCGCTACCGTGGAAGCGCGTCCCTGCAAGGGCTGAGCTCCTTCGCGCCTCTTCAAGTTCCCGCCGCCTGAACCGCTCGCCTGTGCGCATCGCGCATAGCGCCGGCCGCATTCCGCCGCGCCAAATTTACCCGGCGGTTACCATGTCGGGGCGATGCTGAGCCAGCAGGCAGCGCACCGTTAACCAATTCCGCTCGCGGCGCGTTTGCCCAAGGGTCTCCTGTTCACCAGGGAACAGCCGCGTATGCGTCCCTTCGACAAAAATCCTGGCACCCCCAAAGGCCCGCCGCCGGGCCATCGAAGAGGAATAGAGTTCATGATCGTTGCGTCAGTCCGCTCTCACTATCGCGCCCTCGCCGCCGCTGCGGTGCTCGGCGCGGGTCTTCTGCCGGCCTCGCAGGCCGGTGCCGTCGGTGCCGCCGTGCGCTACGCCTGCGCCGGTGACTACCTCGCCCACTGCAGCTCGTACGCCCCCGACAGCGCCGAGACGCGCAAGTGCATGAGGGCCGTCGGCTACCAGCTGTCCAAGGGTTGCATCAACGCCCTCGTCGCAGCCGGCGAGGTGTCCAAGTCCGAGGTCGCGCGCCGCCAGGCGAGCCAGCACTAACGGGCTGTCGGCCCTTCACCCTCAAGCGGCCGCCGCGCTAGAGAAGCGCGTGCGGCCGCTTACCTTTTGTCGCGCTCAATCGCGGCCGCGGGCGATGGAACCTGGCGCCTCGACCTGCTAAGGAGCGCGGCCAGTTGCAATTTTGGAGCCACCATGAGCGACGCCGAGAGCAAGAACCGGATCGAGACGGCCGCCCTCATCCGCCGCTACTTCGAGGCCTTCAACGCCGGCAACAGCGAGGGCATGATCGCGTGTCTCACCGATGACGTCATCCACGACGTCAATCAGGGCGAGCGGCGCGTGGGCAAGGACAAGTTCCGCGCTTTCAACGCCCGCATGACGCACCACTACCGCGAGCAGCTCGACGGCATCGCGGTCATGGTGAGCAAGGACGGGGGGCGCGCGGCGGCCGAGTTCAACGTCAACGGCAGCTACCTTGCGACCGACAGCGGGCTGCCGGAGGCCAAGGGGCAAACCTACAAGTTGCCGGCGGGCACGTTTTTTGCGATCCGGGACGGGAAAATCGCGCGCGTCACCACATATTACAACCTGACCGACTGGATCGCGCAGGTCTCCGGCTGAGCCGCGCGCTTCAAAGCCCAACGGGATCCGACACGGCAATGCTCATCTCGATGCTGAAGTGCAAGCTGCACCGCGCCACGGTGACCGAGTGCGACCTGCACTACCAAGGCTCGCTCAAGATCGACGCCGATCTCATCGCGGCGGCCGGCTTGCTCGTCAACGAGTACATCGAGGTCTACAACATCGACAACGGCGAGCGCTTCGCTACCTACGTCATCGAGGGCAAGGCCGGGTCGGGCGTCATCGGGCTCAACGGCGCGGCCGCGCGCAAGGCCGCCCTCGGGGACAAGATCATCATCTGCGCCTACGCCTCCATGACCGAGGAGGAAGCCAAGAGGCACAAGCCGCGCATCGTGCTCTTGGGCCCCGGCAACAAGGTCGAGCAGGTGACCGACAAGCCCACGTACGAATAGCCCCTAAGCGAGATCCCCTTGATGGCCCTCAACGTCCAATCCCTCGTCGGCGAGGAGATGAAGGCTGTGCTGCCCGATCTCGCGCGGCTCCGCATGATCGTGTTCCGCGACTGGCCCTACCTCTACGACGGCACGCTCGAGTACGAGCAGCACTATCTCGGCAAGCTCGCCGCCGCGAAGGGAGCGGTGTGCGTCGTCGCGCGCGACGGAGATAAGATCGTCGGCGCCTCGACGGCGGCGCCGATGATCGAGCACACGGAGGAGTTCGCCGAGCCGTTCGAGAAGGCGGGCTTCGACCTCAAGGATGTCTTCTATTGCGGCGAATCCGTCCTACTTAAATCGCACCGCGGGCACGGGCTCGGAAATGCGTTCTTCGACCACCGCGAGGCGCACGCCAGGAAGCTCGGCGGCTTCAAATACTCGACCTTCTGCCGCGTCGTCCGCCCCGACGATCACCCGCTGAAGCCGAAGGACTACCGGCCGCTCGACGACTTCTGGAGGAAGCGCGGCTACGCCCCGCGCGCGGGGCTCCTCGCCAACTACCGCTGGAAAGACATCGATCAGGCGGAGGAGACCGACCACGCCATGCAGTTCTGGATTAAGACGCTCTAGAGTGGGCCCAGCAATGACCACCCGCGACAGCCTCAAGATCGCCGCCGCGCAATACCCAATCGGCGAGCCTGCCACCCTCGATGCGTGGCGGGACAAGGTCGCGCGTTGGGTTGCCGACGGCGCGGCAACGGGGGCGAGCCTCCTGGTGTTCCCCGAGTATGCGGCGATCGAGAGGGCGGCTGCGTTCGGGCCCGAGGTCTCCGGCAACCTCGAGGCCACGCTCAAGACCGTCGCCAATCTCGAGTATGAGCGGGTCGCGCTGCATCGCGAGCTCGCGAAGAAGCACAACGTGCACATCCTCGTCGGCAGCGGGCCTTCGCGCAAGAGCCAGGGCGTCTACGTCAACGCCGCCCAGCTCGTGACGCCCGGCGGCGCCGTCGGCGTTCAGGAGAAGCACATCATGACGCCGTTCGAGCGCGACTGGGGCATCGCGCCCGGCGAGGGCATCCGCGTGTTCGACACGGCGCTTGGGCGCATCGGCATCGCCATCTGCTACGACAGCGAGTTCCCGCTGTTCGTGCGCGGCCTGGCGGAGGCGGGAGCGGAGATCGTGCTCATCCCCTCCTGCACCGAGCGCATCTCGGGGTATCACCGCGTGCGCACCGGAGCCAAAGCGCGCGCGCTCGAGAACCAGATCGCGACCGTGGTGAGCCCGACCGTGGGCGACGCGCTGTGGTCGCCCGCGGTCGACCGCAACGTCGGCGCGGCCGGCATCTTCGTGCCGTCGGAGCCGACGGTCGCCGACAGCGGCGTCTTGGCCGAGGGCGAGCTCAACGTGCCGCAATGGGTGAGCGCGACCGTCGACCTGAAGCGGCTCAACGAGCTGCGCACATCCGGCGAGATGCGTAATTTCGCGGACTGGGCCAACCAGCCGGGGGCATCGTGCCTCGCGGACAAGGTGCAGGTGGTGCCGCTGCGCTGACTCGTCACGCCGGTATGGCCACTTCACCTCTCCAATGGGGAGAGGTCGGCTGGACGTGCGCAGCGCGACAGCCGGGTGAGGGGTGATGCGCTCAATCGAGGTCGTAACCCCTCACCCGCTCGCTCGGCTGTCGCCGAGCTCACGACCTCTCCCTCCGGGAGAGGTACAAGCGTACGCCGTCCGAATGCGCGGCTACTTTAAGGCCCACGTCACGCTGACGGTCGCCTCCAGCGTCTCGCTGCCGCGCTCGATCGGCACCGCGTCGGCCTTGAGCGCGCGCCCGGCGAAGATCGGGCGCGGGGTGTTGCCGCCGCCTTCGTCGATGCTCACCACCTCGCCGAGCTGGACCCCGGCCGCGTCCGCGTAAAGCTTGGCGCGGCGCTGCGCATTGGCGACCGCCTCCTTGCGTGCCTCGTCCCTCAACTTCTCGGCCTGGCTTACGTCGAAGGACAGCCCCGCCATCTCGTTGGCGCCGAGGCTTACCAGGCGGTCGAGCAGCTCGCCCAGCTTGTCGAGGTTGTGCACGACG